>JBDTQM010000031.1:0-26128 GCA_039932175.1 Specibacter sp. | reverse complement strand
GGCGCTGTCAGGTTTCGGCACCATCTTGGGTGCCGTCAACTTCATCACCACCATCATCTGCATGCGTGCCCCCGGCATGACCATGTGGCGCATGCCGATCTTCACCTGGAACACCTTGGTTACTGCCATTCTGGTCCTGATGGCATTCCCGCCGTTGGCAGCTGCACTGTTCGCCCTGGGTGCCGACCGCCGATTCGGCGCTCACATCTTCGATGCCGAATACGGTGGCGCCTTGTTGTGGCAGCACCTGTTCTGGTTCTTCGGACACCCCGAGGTTTACATCATTGCCCTGCCGTTCTTCGGCATTGTCTCTGAGATCTTCCCGGTCTTCAGCCGCAAGCCGATCTTTGGCTACAAGGGCCTGGTGTTCGCCACCATCGCCATCGCCGCCTTGTCAGTGACCGTGTGGGCACACCACATGTACGTCACCGGCCAGGTCATGCTGCCGTTCTTCTCCTTCATGACAATGCTCATCGCAGTGCCAACGGGTGTGAAGTTCTTCAACTGGATTGGCACCTTGTGGCGGGGGTCCCTGACCTTCGAAACGCCGATGCTCTGGAGCATCGGCTTCATGATCACCTTCTTGTTCGGTGGCCTGACAGGCATCATCCTGGCATCGCCCCCGTTGGACTTCCACGTCTCTGACACCTACTTTGTGGTTGCGCACTTCCACTACGTGGTGTTCGGAACAGTGGTGTTCGCCATGTTCGCCGGCTTCTACTTCTGGTGGCCCAAGTTCACTGGACGGATGCTCAACGAGCGTTTGGGCAAGATCCACTTCTGGCTCTTGTTCCTGGGCTTCCACGGCACCTTCTTGATCCAGCACTGGCTGGGTGTTTTGGGCATGCCGCGTCGCTACGCCGACTACATGGTGGAGGACAACTTCACCTGGATGAACCAGTTCTCCACCATTTCCTCGTTCGTCCTTGGCGCATCCATGATCCCGTGGTTCTGGAACGTCTACATCACCTGGCGCAGTGGCAAGAAGGTTGAAGTTGATGACCCTTGGGGCTTTGGTGCTTCCTTGGAGTGGGCAACATCCTGCCCGCCGCCGCGTCACAACTTCACATCCTTGCCGCGCATCCGTTCGGAGCGTCCGGCCCTGGATCTTCACCATCCGGAGCTTGCCCCGCACTACGTACCCGCAGCAGCAGTCACTTCGAAGGGAGCAAACAAGTGAAGGTAGAATCTTGGTTGTTTTTGCTCGTCGGAGCTTTCTTCATTCCGGTGGCCACGGTTTACGGTTTCATGGTCGGGTGGAATGAACCTGTCGGTTTCCTGGCCATGTACCTGTTGTCCGGTTTGTGCCTCATGGTGGGCGTTTACCTGTACTACACGGGTAACCGCGTTGGTCCCCGTCCCGAGGACCGCCTTGATGCTGAAGTGCACGAAGGTTCCGGCGAGCAGGGGCACTTCAGCCCCTGGAGCTGGTGGCCGCTGGTTTTGGCCTTGTCCTGTGCAGCAGGCTTCCTTGGCCTGGCAGTTGGCTGGTGGATCTTCATGGTGGGCCTGGGCCTCGCCGCGATCGCACTGGTCGGCTGGGTTTACGAGTACAGCCGCGGAGACCACGCGCACTAGCATTGTCCGGCTCCTGCAGCTGGTTGAAGTGAACAAAGCAAAGGGATTGGCCCCCACCATCTGGTGGGGGCCAATCCCTTTTGCGTGGCCGACCCTCTCGCAGCAATGGTCACTTTTCGGCCGACCCTCTCGCAGCAATGGTCAAAAGACGAGGAACGCTGTCGCACTCGGTGCGACAGCGTTCCTCAAAATCGCGCCAATGCTGCGATAGCGTTCCCGTCTCTTTTGGGGGAGGGGCTAGGACGGGTCCGTCAGGTCCGTCTGCAGCAGCTCAGCCAGGTGGTCCACAGCAGCCTGCACGGCGGCGTCGTCCGCGTCGCACGGGCCCACCGCCAGCTCAACCTCGGTGCCCTGTTGGAAATCGGCACTCATGACAGCCAGCAGTGAACGCCCGTCAATGGCGGCCATGCCATCCTTGGCCAGGGTAATGGGCAGGCCCGTGCGGTTTACTGCCCTGACAAAAACAGCTGCAGGGCGGGCATGCAGGCCGACGCTGGCAGCCACGGTGATCTTGCGGGTGTACATGAACTAGCTCCTAGAAAGTAGATGTTTCTGTATTGAGAGTAGTCGTGTTTTAGGCTGGTAGATGTGAGCGAAGGAGTTTCATGAGCTATTTGGTCCCGCCGGCGAAAGAGATCCCGGGGGAGTTGGACAGGCAGTCGCCTGTCTCCGTCCATATCCAATTGCGCGAACTGTTGCGCAACTATGTGCTGTCCTCCAACAAGAGCGGCCGGCAACTGCCCTCGGAGCGGGACATGGCGGCACACTTTGCCGTGGCCCGCATGACGCTCCGCCACGCAGTGCAGGCTCTCGTCGAGGAGGAACTCCTTGAGCGTGTGGTGGGTGTGGGAACCTTCGTGGCCCGCACCAAGCTGGATGTGACCCTCAAGCTCACTTCCTACTCGGAGGAAATGGCAAGGCGCGGCATGCGCCCCTCGGCACGGGTGCTGGCGTTTGAGCAGATTCGTGCCACGGCCCGCCTGGCGCGGGAACTCCAGCTCGAGGAGGGGCAGGCGGTCATTCGGCTGCGCCGGCTCCTGTTGGCCGACGACGAGCCCATGAGTGTGGATGAGAACTTTCTCCCCGCCTGGCGTGTGCCGGGCATCCTCGACGCCGGACCGCCGACGTCGCTGTACAACGTCCTGGGGGAGCGCTACGGGCTGGTCATTGAGTGGGGTGAGGACATCATCGAAGCCAACGCCGCCACACCCTCCATCGCCAGGCTGCTGAAGGTGGACATTGGCGCCCCGGTGCTGCGCACGGAACGCCACGCCTTCGTCTCCCGCTCCACCGTGGATTATTCGGTGTCGTTCTACCGGGCCGACCGCTACAAGCTCCGTGTGCCCCTGCAGCGTCCCGGCGTGCGAACAAGGCGCATGTACTAGCATCCGCTCCCGGAGCCCTTGAGGCTGGCGTGGGCGGCCGGTGAGGGCAGCAAAGGGGTCGGAGCAACAAAAAGCAGTGGGCGGTTCCCCACAAGGGAACCGCCCACTGCTTCTTATTCGGGAGTGCTTAGTGCGTGATGGCCTTCTGGTCATCACTGGCTTCGATGGCCTCGTGATGGTGTCCGGCTTCCAGCTCCGACGGTGCTGCCGGGGCAACACGGTCTTCGAAGAAGAATCCGCTGAGCTTGGCGCGCAGGTTTTCCTTCTTGGTGACAATCCCGTTTTCGTTCGGGATGCCTTCCTCGACAACGGGTGACTCGTAACCAACCAGCTTGTAGCGCTTGTAGTCATCGAGCTGTGCGTGGATTTCCTGGAACTCACCGTGCGGCAGGCGCACAATGCGTCCGGTCTCGCGACCGTGGAGTGCAATCTCGCGATCCTTGCGCTGGAGCGCAAGGGCAACACGCTTGGTGACAATGAAACCAAGTACCGGGCCAATGAAGAACAGTGCGCGCAACCAGTACGTGACATCGTTCAGGGAGACCTGGAAGTGTGTTGCGATCAAGTCGGAGCTTGCAGCCGCCCACATGACGCAGTAGAAGATGAAGCCTGCAACACCAATGGCCGTACGGGTGGGTACGTTCCGTGGGCGGTCCAACACGTGGTGCTCGCGGTTGTCGCGGGTTACCCAGCGTTCAATCCACGGGTAGAGGAACAGCGCGGTGAATACGATGCCTGCAGGGATCAAGGCCGGGCCAAGAACGTTGAAGGACAAGGTGTTCACGCCCCACGGGAACGGAATGTGCCATTCCATCGGGATGTTGAACAACCAGCCCGGCATGAGGCGCAAGGCACCATCGACCCAACCGATGTACCAGTCAGGCTGTGTGCCTGCCGAAACGGGGGAGGGGTCGTAGGGGCCGTAGTTCCAGATCGGGTTGATCGTGAATGTTGCAGCAACGAAGGCGATGATGCCGAACACGATGAAGAAGAAGCCGCCGGCCTTTGCAGCGTAAACCGGGCCAAGGGGGTAACCCACCACGTTTCGGTCGTTGCGGCCTGGGCCGGGGTACTGCGTGTGCTTATGGATGACAACCATGAACAAGTGGATGGCAATCATGAGCAGGATCAGCGCCGGCACCAGCATGATGTGCATCATGTACAGGCGGCCAATGATGACAGTGCCCGGGAACTCCCCGCCAAAGAGGAAGAAGGAGATGTAGGAGCCCACGATCGGAATGGACTTGACCACGCCGTCAATGATGCGCAGGCCGTTGCCGGAGAGCAGGTCATCGGGGAGTGAGTAGCCGGTGAAGCCGGCAGCCATCGAGAGGATGAGCAGCACGCCGCCCACCACCCAGTTCAGTTCACGGGGCTTGCGGAACGCGCCGGTGAAGAACACGCGCAGCATGTGCACGGACACGGCAGCCACGAACAACAGGGCCGACCAGTGGTGAACCTGGCGCATGAACAGGCCGCCGCGAATCTCAAAGGAGATGTCCAGTGAGGAACTGTACGCCACGGACATTTCCACGCCCTTGAGGGGCACGTAAACGCCGTCGTAGTGGGTTTCCGCCATGGACGGATCAAAGAAGAACGTCAGGAAGGTGCCCGAAAGGAGCAGGATGACGAAGGTGTACAAGGCAACTTCGCCGAACATGAATGACCAGTGGTCGGGGAAGACCTTGCGGCCAAATTCACGCAGCATGCCCGAACCGCCCACGCGCTCATCAACAAAGTTGGTGATGCGCCCCGTGGCGGTCTTGGGTTCGAAAGTGGTTTGCGGTGCTGTTGACATGATTAGCCACGCTCCCAGAAGCTCGGTCCAACAGGTTCATGGAAGTCGCTCTGTGCGACCAGATAGCCATCAGCATCAACCGTAATGGGAAGCTGCGGGAGCGGGCGAACAGCCGGCCCGAAGATGACCTTGCACTCCTGCGTCAAGTCAAAGGTTGACTGGTGGCAGGGGCACAACAGGTGGTGAGTCTGCTGCTCGTACAGGGCAACAGGGCAACCGACGTGGGTGCAAATCTTGGAGTAGGCAACAATGCCGTTGTAGGCCCAGTCTTCGCGACCCTCGGAAGGGTTCAGGTCGTCCGGGTTCAAACGCATGAGCAGGACAACTGCCTTGGCCTTTGCGTTGAGCTTGCCGTGTTCGAGCTTGTTCAAGGACTCGGGAATCACGTGGAAAGCCGAACCGATGGTCACATCGGAGGCCTTGATGGGCGTGCCATCAGGATCGCGGGCAAGACGCTCGCCTTCCTTCCACAGCGTGTGCCGCAAGGCGTTGCCCGGCAAGGGACCCAGATCGCGGAAGATCGCAATGGCCGGCAGGGGAGCCAGTGCGACGGCGCCGATGAGGGTGTTGCGGATCAGCGGACGACGCAGGATGCCTGTCTCCTCAACGATGTCATCGATGATTTGAACGGCTGCCACACGGTCTTCCTCGGAGCGCAGTTCGTGGCGCTCCTCGGCAACTTCGTGGTCAGGCATGAGGGCGCGGGCCCAATGCACAATTCCTGTTCCAATGCCGAGCATGGCAAATGCCACGCCTATGCCAAGGAACGTGTTCTGCACACGCAACGTGGCGATGGTGTCATCAAGGCGGACACCGAAGTAGCCAACGAAGAAAAGCAGTGTGCCAACGATGGAAATGATAAATAGCCATGCCACCTGGCGTTCGGCCCGCTTTGCAGCCTTGGGGTCCGTGTCAGCTAGTCGCAAACGATGTGGTGGCAGTCCAGGGTCCTGGAACTTATCCACCTCATCGTGACCAGCCTTAGCTACGGCGTCCGAGCTTGTCGGCGTGCCGTCACTATGGTTGCCCATAATCCCCTCATCCTTCTCTTATCCCGGCGCATTCCCGGGGTCGTAATGTATGTATCTGGTGGCTGCTGGCGCAGCCAAAACCTGTGGTTCTTGAAACTTAGGAAGTCCTGGACGTCAGCCAGATGGTGAAGCCAATGACAACACCCAGGACGGCTGTCCAGAGGAACAAGCCCTCGGATACCGGACCGAGTGAGCCAAGCTTGGCGCCACCGGGGGAGCCCTGGTTCTCAATGGTTTTCAAGAAGGTGATGATGTCGCGCTTGCCCTCTGGGGTGATGTTGGCGTCGTTGAACACAGGCATGTTTTGGGGACCTGTCACCATGGCGCTGTACATGTGGCTGCTGGACACACCGGCCAGGGACGGTGCGAACTTGCCGCGGGTCAGTGCGCCGCCGGCAGCGGCAGCATTGTGGCACATGGCGCAGTTCACGCGGAACAACTCGCCACCAACGGCTGCGTCTCCGCCGCCGTCAATGAACTGCTCTTCCGGCAGTGCCGGGCCGTCACCCAAAGTGGCTACGTAAGCGGCCAGTTCACGTGTCTGCTCGGTGTTGAACTGCTTGGGCTTCTCACGGGCCTGGGGTCCCTGCATCTGCAGGGGCATGCGGCCGGTGCCAACCTGGAAGTCCACTGCGGCGGCGCCGACGCCGGCCAGGGACGGTCCTGCGTCCGTGCCGCTGGCGCCCATCCCGTGACAGGTGGCGCAGTTGGCGATGAAGAGCTTCTCGCCCTCTTCGACCTGCTGCGCGGTAAACGTGGTGGTGTCGGCCTTGGCCTCGTTCATGGTTGTGACAACGGCGTACAGCCCACCTGTCAGCATGAGCCCCATCACTAGCAACGCTAGTGCAGCCAGCGGATGACGTCGCTTCTGCGAAAGTGCCTTCACTTGGTGGTTCCTTTGATCTATATCCAGCAGCCCCTAGTGAGAGCCGCAAATGCTAAGTCTTACTTGTATGGAAGAAAGCTGTTGGCAGCTTACTTCAGGACGTAGATGACCAAGAAGAGGCCAATCCACACGACATCCACGAAGTGCCAGTAGTAAGAAGTCACGATCGCGCTGGTGGCTTCGAAGTGTCCAAACTTCTTTGCAGCATAGGCGCGGCCGATGATGAGTAGGAATGCAATGAGTCCGCCAAGGACGTGCAGGCCGTGGAAACCTGTTGTCATGTAGAAGGCCGAGCCATAGGGGTTTGAGTTCAGTGTCACGTGCTCGGAGGTCAGCATCGCGTACTCGGTCGCTTGACCGGCAACGAAGATGGAGCCGAGAACGAAGGTCAACAGGAACCACTCCGTCATTCCCCACTTGGAGAACTGGAAGAGGCTTCCGGTGCGGCGAGGCCGAAGGTTCTCCGCGGCAAACACACCCATCTGGCAGCTGAATGAGCTGGAAACCAGGATGATGGTGTTCACCAAGGCGAACGGGAAGTTCAGCTTGGCCGTTTCTTCAGCCCACATCCCACCAGTGGTGGAACGCAGTGTGAAGTACATGGCAAAAAGGCCGGCAAAGAACATCAGCTCACTGGACAACCAAACTACGGTTCCTACAGAAACCATGTTCGGTCGATTCAGCGTCGGATGCGCCGGGGTACTGGGGGCATGGGTCGCAGTTGTCACATAGACATTATGTCTATAAAACTCCAGACTTCCCAATGCAAAATGCCGTTTGGCAGATCTTTTTCTACAAACTTGCGAAATTCCGGGGCATTCACAGCTTAAACCCAGATGTGTATGCACAACACGTTGCGCGTGTCAATGGTCACATTCCGAAGCTGGCAGCCGATTTCCACTAACATCTGGAGAGTGAATCCTCTCCCGAACACTGCTGCCGACACCCGTACTTGGCCAAATCTCATCGCTGCCTTGATAGCCAGGGAAGACCTCAGCCAAGACGCAACCCAGTGGGCAATGAACACCATCATGGCCGGAAATGCCACGGATGTGCAGATTGCCGGGTTCCTGGTAGCCCTGCGCGCCAAGGGGGAAACAGTTGCTGAAGTGACCGGCCTGGTGGAGGCCATGCTGGCCAATGCGCGGCCCCTGCACGTTTCCGCCGAGGCATTGGACATTGTGGGCACCGGCGGTGACAGGCTCAATACGGTCAACATTTCCACCATGGCCGCCCTGGTGTGCGCCGGCGCCGGCGCCACGGTTGTCAAGCACGGCAACAGGGCATCATCGTCGGCCGCGGGTTCCGCCGACGTCCTGGAGAGCCTTGGCGTGCGCCTGGATCTTTCGCTGGAGCTGGTGACCCGCGCAGCCGGCGAGGTGGGCATCACCTTCTGCTTCGCCAACTTTTTCCATCCCTCCATGCGCCATGCGGCCGTCGCCAGGCGCCAGCTTGGGGTTCCCACTGCCTTCAACCTGTTGGGGCCATTGACCAACCCGGCGCGCGTGAACGCGTCGGCCATTGGTGTTGCCGACGCCCGCCTGGCCCCGCTGGTGGCAGGCGTGCTGGCGGCGCGCAATGTGCGTGCGCTCGTTTTCAGGGGCAGTGACGGCCTCGATGAGCTTACGACGACGGGCACCTCCACCGTCTGGGAGGTCAGGGACGGTGAGGTCACACAGATGCCCTTCGATCCCTTGGATGTGGGGATTCCGCGGGCCACCATCGAGGACCTGCGCGGCCAGGACGCAACTTTCAATGCCGCTGTTGTGCGGCGCATCCTCGATGGTGAGCGAACGCCGGTGCGTGATGCGGTGATCCTCAACGCCGCCGCCGGGCTTGTGGCCTACGACCAGTCCGCCTCGGGCACCCTGGTGGAGCGCATGCATTTTGCGGCAGCCAGGGCCGAGGCGGCCATTGATGGCGGCGCGGCCGCAAACGTGCTCAAGAGCTGGATTGCCCTCTCCGCCGAGGGTGCTGCCGAGTAGGGTTCGTGCCGAGGCTGCATCCGGCCGATCGCGTCCCCGGGTCGGCTAGCCGGGCTCGTTGTCTTGTTTGCAGCACGCGCAGTCGATGGTCCCTGTGGCCGGTTCACGGAGTGCTGGGACTGGTGAGCAACAGGCGTCTCCGCGCCAGGCGTCCCGACCTTCCTTGATGGCCAGTCCGGCGATCACCAGCGCGGCCATGGGGTCGGCCCATGACCAGCCCAGGATGCTGTTGAGCAGCAGTCCCGCCAGAAGTACGGCTGAGAGATAAGTGCACAGCAGGGTCTGCTTGGAATCGGCGACGGCGGAACGGGAGCCGAGTTCGCGGCCGGCGCGGCGCTGCGCCCAGGAAAGAGTCGGCATGACTGCCAGGCTGGCTGCGGCAAGAATGATGCCGACGCTGGAGTGGTCGGCTTCACGGCCTGTGATCAATGAGCTGAGCGCATCGGCGGCGACGAACGCAGCCAGGCCGAAGAAGGAGAATGCGATGATGCGCAGGGCTGCCTTCTCACGGGTTTCAGGATCGGGGGCACTGAACTGCCATGCCAATGCGGCAGCCGAAGATACTTCCACAATGGAATCCAGGCCGAAGCCTATGAGCGCGCTGGATGATGCCCCGATCCCTGCCCCGAGGGCGACGCCGGCCTCCACGATGTTGTAGCTGATGGTGGCGCCGACGAACAGCCGGATTCTCCTGTTCAAAATGCGGCGGCGTTCTGCGGCGGGGTTCGCGAACCCGGGAAGGCTGCCGGCAGCCATCAGCAGCATCCTTCCGATGCAGCGGCTGCGCAGTGGTCCGGGTCCACAGCCAGGACCACGGCCAAAAGGTCAGCCAGGGCGTGGCCAATCTTGGCATCGGCCAGCTCATAGCGCGTTCGGCGCCCTTCCGGGATGGCCACCACCAGTCCGCAGCCGCGCAGGCAGGCCAGATTGTTGGACAGGCTTTGCCTGCTGATCCCCAAGGTTTCGGCCAGATCGGAGGGATAAGCCGGCGCATTGCGCAGCGTCAAGAGAATCCGCGCCCGCTTGGGGTCGGAGAGGGCATGGCCGAATCTGCCAAGGACTTCTGAGTGCATCACAGTTTCCATGCCACAATTGTACATAATTATCTGTATTCAGAAAATACTGAACCGTCATGACGGCCGGAAATCAGTCGCACACCGCACAGCGGGCGCGGGCCCCCCGGCTGTCACCCCCGGTCAGCCCCCAACCCTAGCTCAGTGCGCGCACCGCGTTGGCAGCCTGCTGGACCAAAACGGCGTCGGTGGCAAAGTAGCTGTGATCCTCGGCCTGGGCTGCGGCCGTGATGGGGCTGGGCAGGACTTGGGTGATTACACCCTTGGCCGACAGGTGAACGTCGCGCAGGCCTGCGGCATGGAACGAGGCAAAGTCGGCTATGTCCACCCCGCCGCCAGCCATCACCTGGAGCCTTCCCTGGGCCGCTTCGTGCATGGCTTTGAGCTGCGCCAAGCCCTCGCTTGCCCGGGCGGCTCCGCCGGAGCTCAGGATGCGCTGCACCCCAAGGTCAGCCAGCCGCGGAACGGCAGCTGCGGCGTCGGGCAGCTTGAGGTGGTCCACGGCCCTGTGGAACGTGATATGCAGGCCATCCGCGGCCGCAATGAGCGTTTTAAGGGTGGCGTAGTCAATGGTGTCTGCGTCGGTGAGGGCTCCGACAACAACACCGGTGGCGCCGGCGTCGCGCAGGGCCTTGATTTCCTCAACCATCAGGGCAACGGCAGCGCCGTCGTAGATGTAGTCTCCGGGGCGGGGGCGGACCAGGGTATGAATGGGCAAATCCGGCTCGGCGTTGCGGACGCTTTTGACCAAGCCCTGGGAAGGTGTCAGCCCGCCCAGTTGCAAGGCGCAGCACAACTCAATGCGGGTGGCACCATGTGCAGCCGCCAAGTGTGCTCCGGGGACGTCCTGAACCGCTATTTCCAGGCGCACCGGGGTCAGTGGTCGAAGCCGAGGGAGAATGCTGCATCCAGATCGGTTTGCGAATAGGCGCGGAAGGAAATCTGGGTGGTGGTGGAAACTATCGACTTGACCTTGGAGAGCTTGTCGGCAATCACATCCGCCAGCTCCTCATGTTTTTGCACGCGCGCAATGGCAATCAAGTCCCATTCGCCCGTCACGGAATAAACCTCACTGATTCCATCAAGCTCGGAAATCTCTTGGGCGGCTTCGGGAATCCGGGAGGCATCAGTCTTGATCAAGACAAAAGCGGTGATCACAGGCGGGGTCCTTGTCGTGTGGCTCAAACAGGCGGAAAAATGTTTCGCGATGGCAGGAAAGAACACATTGCTGACCCCATCGTAACGCAACGGATTCTCGAATTATGGCCTTTGAGTGCGACGTGTCACACGTGTTGCAACGAGCCTGTGGCCCAGAAGGAACACGGCCAAAACAAGGGTGGCCACCACAACAAAGGGGAGGGCCGCGGTTGATCCGGAGAGGATGCGCAAAGCCATGCCGCCTGCCACTGTGATCAGCCACAGGCACACGCCGTGGGGCCACACGCGCAACGGCTGCTGCCAGGTACGGCAGATGAGCCAGCCTGCTGCAAGCGCGGCGAGAAATGGCCAGGCCGTTTCCAGCACGCCGCCCACGGAGAGGTTTTCACTGTGGGAGCTGCGCCCGGACACGGCAAAGATCAGCACCAGGACAATGTCCGCGGCGATCGTGTAGAAAAGTGTCTTTGAACTGGGGTGTGTTTGTGTTTGTGTCACCATGGAAGTTTAGTCGTAAACTTGTGGCTGTTCAGGCCCTTGCCGGGCGGCTCACGTGTCGGCATTCCCACTATTTTCCTGCAGGAGGCGTCATGCGGATTTGGCTGCTGCGCCTGCTCAACCTGATCTTCGGCGCGGGTTGCGCGCTGCTCTTTCTGGCCGGTGCCATGTCCCTGACGGCCCGGACCTTGGTGGCTGGAGTGCTTCCGCCCACGTTTGCCGTTGTCCTGGGCGGGGCGGTCTTCTGCCTGTGGCTGGTGCTGTGCCTGGTGATGGCCGACGCCGTCAAGGCCAAGTCCCGCCGTCGCCCCTGACCGGCCGGCCGCCGTTGCGGCCCCGCAAAAGCTACCGGAAAGTAATCATTGATGCCTTGGCCCCGCCACCCTAGGCTCGTTGACAGGCCGGAACACCCGTCCGGCCCTTCTTTCGAGCAGTGGATGTGGTGGCAATGGCAGGGATTGGTACGTGCCTGTGGTTTGACGGCCAGGCGGAAGAGGCCGCGAATTTCTATGTGGGCCTGTTCCCCAACTCCCGCATCACGGAGGTGGCCCGCTGGGGCGAGGACGGCCCGGGCGAAGCTGGCACTGCATTGACTGTGGCCTTCGAGCTGGACGGGCGCAGTTTTCGCGGCCTGAACGGCGGCCCCATGTACACGTTCACCGAGGCCATCTCCTTTGAGCTGTTCTTTGACACGCAGGCCGAGCTTGACGCCCAGTGGGCTGCCTTGACGGCCGAAGGCGGTCAGGAAAGCCAGTGCGGCTGGCTCAAGGACAAATATGGGGTGTCCTGGCAATTGATTCCCGCCATGCTCACCAGCGTGCTCAACGGCCCCGATCCGGCAGGCTCGCAGCGCGCCATGGCGGCCATGCTGGGAATGCAGAAACTGGACATTGCCGCCTTGCAGGCCGCCTACGACGGCTAGCCTGACTGTGGCAGGGGTCGTGTTGCGCCACACCTGAATTCCCCTACCTGAACCGCGCAGCCGTGCCTGGACTAAAGCCCACCCTTCCCGGCCGCTGCCGGTCCGTTGCCAATGCGTCGTGGCTGCCACTGATTGTGGTGGTGCTGACCCAAATCAGGCTTCCTTCGCCGTCAATGCGCTGACAGTTTCCAGGCAGGGCATCACCACGGACCTGAACACCCTGCCACCAACATTGGCACGGCCATTACGGCCGTCACGTTTGCCATGGTCGCGTTCATCCTGCTCGGGGCCAAGATGGGGGCCAAGTTCGGCTCGCGAAAAGTGTTCCAGATTGCCGTGGCCGTCCGCTGGCTGTCCATGGCCGCCGTGGCATTGAGTGTCAGCCCCGTCATGCTGTTCGTGGCCCAGGCACTTCCCGGGGCAGTGATCGCCATGATTGCCCCGGCCCTGGTGGTCTTCATCGCAGCCAACTTCAAGGGTGAGCAGCAGGCCAAGTCCATCGGCTACCTGGCTGCAGCCGTCCCCGCCGCGGGCGTGCCGGCACTACTGCGGGCCGGCACTACTGCATGCCGGATTCGTCGCCTCAAGCATTCGACTGGGTGGGGGCCATGGTTGCCGCCGTGTCCATCATCTTCCTGAGCTTTGGCTTCAGCGGCATGAATTCCTGGGGCGTGGCGATGGCCACCCAGGCCGCGCCGTTCAACGTCCTGGGGCTGTCCCTGGCCCTGGTCCTGATTGTGCTGGGCATCATTGGCGGCCAGGCGTTCTTCATGTGGCTGCGCAAGCAAAAGTCGCTGGGACGCCCCCAGATCTTTGACCTTGACGTGTTGAAGTCCGGGGCGGAGAAAGCCACCACATTTTGCATGGCAGCCATGTTGTTTGTGGGCACGGCTTGTTTTTGGGCACGGCTTGTTTGTGGGCACAGCAGCGAACTTCCTGATTCCCCTGTACCTCCAAATTGTGCAGGGCCGCTCAAGCTTTCAAACGTCCATCTCGATCATTCCCTACACCCTCTCCATCTTCGTGGCCAGCTCCATGGTGGCCCAGTTTAACGACAAGTTCACACCTCGGAAACTGGCCCGCATGGGCTGCATCGTGGTTTCGCTGGGGGCTCATCTTGTTGGCGTTCACCATCAGCAACAGCTGGAGCCAGATCTTCGTGGTGCTGGGACTGATAACCCTCGGCCTGGGTGCCATTGTGGCACTGGTCTTCAACACCCTGGTGTCGGCGTCTCCCACCTGGCTTGCCGGCGTCGTGGGAGCACGGCGGGCTGGTACACAACATTTCAGGCTCTGTGGGCATCGCGGTGGCAAGCGTATTTGCCGTGTCAATCCTGACCATGAGCGTCACGGCGGGCATGGGCGCCCACGATGAGATCCCCGCCGACCTGCAGGAGCAGATTCCGCTGAACAGCGTCAACTTTGTGACCAACGACCACCTCAAGGACTTCCTTGGCACCACCGCGGCAATCCCCGCCCAGGAGGAACAGGCGCAGGAGGCCGAACTCCGGGAATGACGCGCACGAGTTCGCGTCGGGGCTAGATGTACTTCAGGAACCGTTGGGGCGCGTCCATGAAGGAACGCCAATTGCGCACCAGCTCAAGGTCTTCCCAATCGTTGGGCCGCAAGCCCCAATCGCCCACCTCATAGATGGCCGCCCCCGGCAGGGATGCCAGCACCGGCGAGTGGGTGGAGAGGATCACTTGGGAGTCGCCGTCGTCCATCAGTTGCGTCAACACGCTCAAGAGTGAGAGGCAGCCGGAGAAGGAGAGCGCGGATTCGGGCTCGTCCAGGATCCAGAGCCCGCCGCCGCGGAACCTGTCCACGATGAGCTGCAGGAATGATTCGCCGTGGGACATGCTGTGGAAATCGCTGTCGGGGCGTCCCATGGAGGGATTCTCCTCGAGGTAGGTGAAGAATCCGTGCATGGTCTCGGCGCGCAGGAAGTAGCCGTATTTGCTGGTGCCGGCGTTGCGGGTGAGTTTGAGGTAGGCGTGCAGGTTCGACTCGGTGGGGCGGCTGTGGTGCATGGCGCCGGTGGAGCCGCCCTCCGGGTTGACGCCATAGGCCATCGCGATTGCTTCCACCAGCGTTGACTTGCCGGAGCCGTTCTCGCCCACGAAAACCGTGGCGCGGCCCAGTTCCAGGCCCTCGCGCAGGATCTGCTGGACGGGAGCCAGGGTGGCAGGCCAAACGTCGGGGTCCGGCGGGTTGAAGTCGTTGACGCCCACGCGGCTCACGGGTGTTTGGCCGAACATCATGGCTGGGGCTCCTCCCTGACCAGGGCCAGCCCCGGGACAACCTCGACGCCGGGCGGCTTGCGCAGTTCCTTGGGGTCGAGAAGCAGTTTGCTGGTGCGGTTCCCGCCGCCCATGACCACCTGCTCCCGGTCCAGCACTGCACTGTCCACGTAGATGGGCATGCTCATGGTGCCAAAGGGTGTCACGGCGCCACTTTCCATCCCGGTGAGTTGGACAGTGAGTTCGGCGTCGGCAAGGGAGGCGCGCTTGACGCCAAGGAGTTCGCGGACCTTCTTGTTGACGTCCAGCCTGGTGATGCCAAGGACCACGCACATGGCCTGGACGGCCGGGTCAACCTTGCGGGAGGCCGCCACCAGGGTGTTCGCGGCCTGGCTCAGCGGGACGCTGAAGTGTTCGCAGAATGCTGCGGTGTCGGAAAGCTTGGCAGGGCAGGGGAGTCCCTGGCGGAGGGCCCCATGCTCGGTGATTGCCGCCAGCACTGAGGCCATTACCAACGATTGAGTTTCGGCGCGTGTCATGGGGCCATCCTGCCATCCGGCTTCTGGGATACTTGCCACCATGGCCGCCTCCTTTGAATGTGTTACCCGTACAACCTTGAGCCGGGCGGAGTTGTTTGACCTCTCACGCAGCATCGATGCACACACGGAGTCCATGGCCCATTCCAGGGAAACGGCCATTGCCGGAGTGACATCCGGGTTGATTGGCATGGGAGAGGAAGTGACCTGGCGGGCGTGGCACTTTGGTGTGCCGCTGCGGATGACCTCCCGGATTACGCATTTGGACGCTCCAACGAGTTTTGTTGATGAGCAGGTCAAGGGCCCGTTCCGGTACTTCAGGCATGTGCACGATTTCAGCGAGGACGCTGCCGGAACCACCATGACTGACAGCATCGAATTCGCGGCACCCTTTGGTCCGCTGGGGCGGGCGGTGGAGAAATTGGTGCTGACCCGGTACCTGAAGAAGCTCATTGAGACGCGGAATGAATATTTGGTTTCCGGCACCCGATAACACCGTGGCGCTGGTTTCGGCCACCGGGCCCAGTGGCTAGCAGTACGACGGCGGCCATTGCGCAGGGTCGGCGTGGACGGCATCCAGCCGCGGATCTGCCAGGAGCTCGTTGATGGCAGCGGTGCCAGCCCCAATGCCAATCCAGTGGGGGTCCACGTCCTTGGCCACGCACCATGCACGGTCCGCCGGCCAGATGACGGCAGGATCCGGAATCCACTGTTGGCCCGGCGCCTGATCTTCCGTGGCCATTTCCCACGTGCCGTTCCCGGGCACCGCCCCGACGTAGAGAAAATAGGAGCGGTTCGGCACGTCCATCCGCGCCCCGGGCATGGCAAAGCCAAACCCGTCCCAGAAGCAAAAGTAAATCTCGTCGCTAGTGGTTGTGTGCTTTCTGAGGCTGGCCAGGGCAGCCTGCATCATCTCTGTCTCCGGGAGCACGCCGGGGACGGCCTCGGCGTCGTTCTCGCTTTGTCCCGGGTGCGTGGGGTCGGGCAGAATGCGCAGCCGCGCATATGCCGGGAAGCCCGCGGGGCCGAAGCCCACCAGCTGTTGCCACGGCAGCTGGGAGCCGGTGATCCAGTCTGCGGCGGAATTCTCTGGAACGGGACGGATGGCCATGGCTCGAGCCTAGCCGCCTGATCAGCGCAGCGCGCGCAGGTATCGCCGTCGCACTGCCAACTGCGCGAGCAGAAGAAGGGGTAACAGGGCACGCCACGGCTGCTGTGGTGCTGCGCGGGTGAGCGAACGAATGCTCAGCTGCACCTGGTCTCCGTGGCGGTGGACAATGAATGCTTCCTCGCCGCACACGGGATGCCCGGGCAGGGTCCTGTAGGAGAACCCGACACGGTCCGGCTGCACCACGACGGCGACCACTTCCACTGGTTCTTGGACTGTCATGCCGAACAGTTTTGCCGTGACAGTCACGCGCCGGCCCAGCGCGACAGCTTCCGTTGAATCCACGGTGAACCCACTTGAGGTCTTGACCTTCCAGCGCAGGACATCGATGGAAGCACGTTCCCAACCGGCGTCACCGGTGCCCACCACCGCTGAAACCTCCGAACGCCGGAACCGGCTCCCGCTGGGTGGCCAATCACGGAGATCCGGACTTGTCATGGTTTGTTCCTTTCGCTCCCACGCAGGCCATCAGCTTCTTAGAACATATCCCAGCGGCACTTTTTGGCCCGCCGAGATATGCAAGGAGGCCTGCGCTGCAGATTCTCCTGCGTGTGGGCACCCTCCGAGTAGGCTTGAAAATACACGTGACGGATAGGGGATTGAGATGGGCCAGACAACGGTGACCAGTACCGCAGCGGCTGAGGTGTTGGCCGAGTTGGCCGCCCTGGAGGATCCGAGGGTCCGCGCCGTGAACGAGCAGCACGGCGACGACCACGGGGTGAACTTGGGCAAGCTGCGCGCCATCGCGAAGCGGCTAAAGAAGCAACAGGATCTTGCCCGTGAACTCTGGGCGGCAGGTGACACGCCGGCGCGGCTGGTGGCGCTGCTGATTTGCCGGCCGAAGGACTTTGGGCGTGAGGAACTGGATGCCATGATGCGTCAGGCCCGCATCCCCAAGGTCAACGACTGGCTCGTGAACTACGTGGTTAAGAAGAGCCCGCATGCGCAGGAATTGCGTGTGGCCTGGTTCGCCGATCCGGACCCGGTGGTGGCCAGTGCCGGTTGGGCCCTGACCAGTGAGCGCGTGGTGAAAGAACCCCAAGGCTTGGACCTTGCGGGGCTGCTGGACACCATTGAGGCGCAGATGAAGGATGCCCCGGACCGCCTGCAGTGGGCCATGAACTTCTGTCTGGCCCAGCTCGGGATCGAGAACCCCGAGCTCCGCGCACGGGCCATTGACATTGGTGAGCGCCTGGAAGTGCTCAAGGACTATCCCACACCGCCAAATTGCACCTCGCCGTTCGCACCCAGCTGGATCAATGAGATGGTGCGCCGCCAGAACGAGGATTAGTTGCTTCGGACAAACCCCGAATTGCTGTAGGGCGTGCACCGATTCCTGCTTTGTGACAATTTCCCGTCATAATAGTCAGTGTTGTCGCGTCAAAATGGAGTTCCAACAGCGAATCTCCGCCCGACATCTCAGGGTCCAGCAGGCCCGGATCCAAGAATCTGGCACGGTCTTGATCCAGAATGACCACCAGCCGGGAAGCCAAAAATGAGCAATATAACTGTTGCACCTAAAGATGAATCTCCAACCAAGCCAGTCCCCGCCGGCGGGATCAAGCCCGGCGCTCCCTCGGACAACGCTGACAATGAGCTCAAGCGCGGGCTAAGCAGCCGCCACCTACAGATGATCGCCATCGGCGGTGCCATCGGCACCGGTCTGTTCGTGGCTTCCGGCGGCACCATCTCCCAAGCCGGCCCCGGCGGAGCATTGCTTGCCTACATATTGGTGGGCCTGATGGTCTTCCTGCTGATGCAGTCCCTCGGAGAGATGTCGGCAAAGATCCCCGTGGCCGGTTCATTCCAAACGTATGCGACACGCTTCGTTTCACCGTCCTTCGGGTTCGCCATCGGCTGGAATTACTGGTTCAACTGGGCCATTACCGTGGCTGCCGAACTGGTGGCGGCCGGAATCATCATGGACTTCTGGCTCCCGGGGGTGCCCGGGTGGGTCTGGGCCGGTGTTTTCCTTGTCCTGCTCACAGGAGTGAACGCGCTCTCGGCCAAGGCTTTCGGTGAAAGTGAATTCTGGCTGTCACTGATCAAGGTGGTGGCTGTGGTGCTGTTCCTGGTGGCAGGTGTGCTGATGATTTTTGGCATCCTTGGAGAAAACTCCCCGGGCCTGAGCAACTGGCAGAACCGCGAGGATGTGTTCCACGGCGGCTGGGTTTCCATCATTTCCGTCTTCATGATCGCCGGGTTCTCCTTCCAGGGCACCGAACTGGTGGGTGTTGCAGCAGGAGAGGCGAAGAACCCGCGGCGCGAGGTTCCCCGGGCGATCCGCTCCGTCTTCTGGCGCATCATGATCTTCTACATCGGCGCCATCTTTGTCATTGGCTGCTTGATTCCGTTCACGGACCCGAGCTTGTTGGCATCCGGTGAAGCAGACATTGCTGCGTCCCCGTTCACGTTGGTCTTTGAACGCGCGGGCATTGCCTTTGCGGCTGGCCTGATGAATGCGGTCATCCTCACTGCCATCCTCTCTGCCGGCAACTCCGGCCTCTATGCCTCAACGCGCATGCTCTACGCAATGGCGCATGACGGCAAGGCGCCAAAGATCTTCGGCCTGACCAACTCACGCGGTGTGCCCATGGCTGCCTTGTTGGCCACGGCGGCCGTGGGGCTCTTCGGGTTCCTGAGCGCCATCGTCGGCCAAGGTGCAGCGTACGCCTGGCTGCTTAACGTCTCCGGGCTGTGCGGCTTCATTGTCTGGGCAGGAATCGCGCTTTCGCACTACCGCTTCAGGCGGGGATTCCTGGCTCAGGGAAACCAGGTCAGCGATTTGCCCTACAAGGCGGTGTTTTTCCCGATCGGACCGTTATTGGCCTTCGCCGTCCTCATCGTGGTCGTTGCCGGGCAGAATTACGATGCCGTCCTGGCCGGACGCGGGAAGGAAATCCTATCGTCCTACATCGGCATCCCGATCTTCCTTGGCCTGTGGCTGGTCCACCGACACGTCACCAAATCACGAGTTGTTCCCCTGCTGGATATGGATCTCAGCGGGCCCAAGGACGTCGAAGGGAACGCTGCAAGGTAGCTCCTGTGGTCCGGAGCGGACCAGCTGGGTGACATGTTCGACGTCGTCAGCCGGCTCCCGTGAAACGTCCCGTTCGCTGATGGGCATCTGGGTGACGTGTGTGGACAGTTCGTTTCCCGCGTGGTGTCGCACTCACGTGGATACATGCACGGCATAGGCTGGGTCGGTGACATCCATACTGTTTCCCCTGGCCACTCCGGGGCCACCCACCGTGGTGGTGCTTGCCCCGGTGCCCGCGGCGACCGCCGATCCGATCGACGTTGTCATCCATTCAGACCCCGCACAGTTGTGGGATATTTTTTCCTCCCTGGGGCCCCTTGCGATTATCTTGGGTGCCTTGGTGGCAGGGCTGGTCGGGTGGAGGACAATTCGTCAACGCACCATTTCCGACGCGCGCACCGAGTGGTGGAAGCGAACACAATGGGCCATAGAGATGGCTCGCGAGAAGGATCCGGATGCGAGGACGCTGGGCTTCTCAATTCTCACCCTGCTCGCCAAGAGCAAGCTGGCTGCCCGTGAGGAACTGCTGCTGCTCGACGAAGCCCTGCGAATACTCAAGCACCCCACAAACGGGGAGAGGGCTGTCATTCAGCTTGTCGAGCCCGGAACGGTGCCCGGGCCCGAGCCGGAGGCAACCCCTTTGAAGGAACAGTCCGCAGGGAAGGAATTTTGGCAACGACTGACAGGGTCGGCTCCCGGTAATGAGTATGTGCAGACGGGTCTGGACTCAGAGGACAGCAACGGCGAGAATGGAAGCAACGACGAAAAAGAGGAGGGCCCGTGAGTCTGATGACACCAGCATCGAAAAAGGAGCAGGGCTTTCAGCAGGCCAACGATGCCAATGCGGCGTCGAAATCACTGGGTGAACAACGCGCGCAGATAGCAGCTGCACGACTTCAGGTAACCCTCGACCATCGGCTGGGACGCAAGTCCTCATCCGTGGACAAGGCCTTGGCCAAGAAGCCGCTCTAGGTTCCCCGCACTCGAACGGCAGACGGGACTGCCAACAGCTTCGAAGACGAAGAAGCCGTGCCATACTTTTGACGTGGGCTTTCCTGTACGAGCACCGGAGCTCCTCTACTGTGTGGGAAATTACACTCGAACGATGTGGATGGCGGCAACCATGGCGGGCAACGACGAGATCGGCCCGGTCGAGCATCTGATCGTGGAGTTTCCTGACAACCGGATGACCG
Source organism: Specibacter sp. (assembly GCA_039932175.1). Taxonomy (GTDB): domain Bacteria; phylum Actinomycetota; class Actinomycetes; order Actinomycetales; family Micrococcaceae; genus Specibacter. The sequence continues at coordinate 5,639 of JBDTQM010000031.1, read as the reverse complement.
GCGAAGGCCTCCCCCTCTTGGTCGACACTTGGTCGACCTGGTCGATCGAGGCATTATCCGCATCCTGGACCTGGTGTCCATCCACACGAGTCTGACGGGGCAGTGACCGTGTGGAACATCGCAGACTTTGACGGTGACGGCCAGCTTGATCTCGCTGTTTTCGACGGGGCTTCATCGGGTCCTGTTAACTCGGGTCCTCTTGACGACGACGACGACGACATTGCCGAAGCCTGTGGCGGCATCCGGGACACTAGTTCGGCGGGCATCGTCATCTTTGAGAACCTATGGGCAGTGCCCTTCATTGGTGCTCTCCGGTGAGGCGGAGCGGAGCTGGTCGCGAGCGGGCGGATCCCGGCCGTCGACGTTGTGGCTGCGCTCCAGGCCACCGACGCCGGTTAATTCACGCGGCGAATTTCAAGACCCCAATCAGCCAGGGAAAGGCTGGCATGCCCGGATTTCGCTGGGGCATCGCCCGCACCGCCATTACCTCAGGAACGGCCACCGCCGTCTCCAACAGCGTCTCACGACAACAGGGTCTCACGACGACAGGCCAACCGATGGGCTCAACAGGCGAGCAGCCCCGAACCACCGCCGATAGCCGTCGCGCAGGTCGCCCCGCCCCCTTCGGCCGAAGACCCGGTCGTTCTGCTCACGCAGCTCGCCGACCTGGACACCAAGGGATTACTCACCGACGAAGAGTTTGCCTGGCAAAAGCAACGAATTTTGGGCTAGGCCAATACCGCATGGCGGTTACTGGCGCCCGGGCCCTCCAAGCAACCTGAGCCACGGACTGATGTTCTACTTTCGTCTCCCGCCTGCTGTACGCCACACCGGCTATGTGGAGGGCCCACGGCTGGCTCCAATGCTCGACGACGTCCGACAATCAGCCGACAGGGGAAGCCTTGGGCGGGACATCCCATCCGTTAATCTGTCAGAGCAGCACAATGCGGCTGCCATCAAGCACCAACGTCTGACCGTCACGAAGGGCTTGTCCAGGATGTTGAGGCCGCCAAACTCGACCGTTCCGTACATGGACCAGGCGTCCTCCGGTGAGTCGCACATCTCCAGCCCCGCCAGACTTGGGGTGAGAACACAACCTCCTGCACTGAAACCGGCGCAGACCAATGCGCCCTCTGAGCCGATCCACAAAAAGCGCATCGGCACCCGATCGGGCCAGAGCTGAGCGGCGGCCGCCCGTTGTGGGGACGGCCGCCAGTTTCAGTGCGTGGTTGGTGTTAGTGCTCCGCCTCTGCCGCGGCTTTCTTCTTGGCGCTTTTCTCGGCGTCGTGCTCTGCACGCAGGGCCTCTGCCTCGTGCTGCTCTTCGGCCTTTTCGTGGTGGATGACCTCCGCAAAGAGTTTCTCCATCTCCTTCGCCACGCCGGCAGCTGAGGCTGGATTCTGTCCGGTCACCAGCCGGCCGTCGACCACAACATTCTCCTCGAAGACGTCGGCGGGGATGTGGGTCGCTCCCTGTTCCACAAGCCGGTCTGCCAGGAAGAACGGGATGGCCTTGTCCTTCCCTGCAGCAACCTCCTCGTCGTTGGTGAAGGCAGCCACCTTCCGGCCCTGGACGAGCCCGAGCCCGTTGGGCAATTTCACGTTCAGCAGGCCGGCCGGTCCGTGGCAGACCGCGCCCACCAAGCCGCCGGCGTTGTAGACGCTGGCCACCAGATTCTGCAAGCCTTCGCTGTCCGGGAAGTCCCACATGGTGCCGTGGCCTCCAACGAGGTAGACGGCGTCGTACTGTTCGGGATCAACGACGTCAACGCGGGCAGTGTTGTAGAGGCCGGCGCGCGTGGCCTCGTCCTTCGTGAAGGCAACCTGGATGGAATCGCCGGAGTCCACCTCATCGCGCGGGGGCTGGCCGCCCTTGATGGATGCAAAGTCGACGAAATGTCCGGAATCCTTGAAGACCTTCCAAGGATGTGCGGCCTCGGCCACGTTGTAGCCGGTCTTCTCTCCTGTATCGCCGATCTCGGAAACGCTGGTCAGTACCATGAGGATTTTCTTCATGAAGTGCTCCTTTCGTCCACTTCCCACCCTAGGCGAGTGTCGGGCGGCCTGCCAGTGCGGGCAGCCTGGCCCGGCAATGCAGTCACAGTGGCACTGCGATGCGGAAGCCGCAGCGGCATTGAAGCTGGGCGGGCCGCCAGGCGATCATCGCGCTGTCTTGTTCGGAGGGACCCTGTGCCATAAGATTCGGCGGCAGAGAATCCACGCGCTCCATGGGCAAGCCGCAGTGAATGGAGGGACGCCCGATCTTGAGAACACCCGCTGCCATGTTGCTGTTGGTGAGGACTTTGGCGACAGCTTCGACGGATGCTTCGCGGGCATGGATCGCCTGGTAGCGGCCACAGCTGTATTCCACAGCAACACTGCCGGCAATTGTTGGATTGAGGCCTTGACTGGATTCGATGGCCAGATGTCTGGCCGAATGGCATCTGGAGCATTCCAAAGCCGGTTCCGTGGCCTTGGAAAACGAGGTTTAAATCTGGGCGGACGGATCGATAAGCATGGGACAGTCTCCTGGCAATCCTGAGACCGTGGTTAGGCGGCGTGGCACCCTGCAATTTGTTGGGGCAGCCAAAGCTGGGGTTCCTGTGCTGAATATGGCTCTTGCCCGAAGTGGTGTCCAGAAATGGGTGCAAGGTCAAACCGCACGCAAGGGGCAGGGTTGCCAATGGCAAAGGCACATGCAGGCGTGCAAGATCGCCGCGGCGACTGTGGTGCTGCGCCGGATCCGGCCGCAGTTGATTCCACCAGCTCAACCGTCACGCGTCCGCAAACCAGAACAACCGGAGTGCTTACGGCTCTTTGGCCGGGTCCTGCGCTGCCTCGTTCCTGGCCGCGGCCATGGCAGCCAACAAGGCCGGAGTGGCATCGGCATCCCTGACTGCGTGCCCGTAGACACTGTCGCAGTTGGTGCAGGTGTAGTCGATGTCCCAGCCCCCTCTGCCTGAGTGTCTGCGCCAAGCGGCGTGTTCGATGAGAATGAATTCATCGGTGCCGCATACACCGCACCAGATTCGATCGGCAGGGGATTCCGGCGCCCCCGCCAGAAGTTTCGGATCCACTTTTAGAGAGAATTGCTTGTGCATTTCTGAATCACCCGATTGAGGAAGGGCTGCCGAAATCGCAGCGGGACGTGATGCCATCAAGTGTAATTTCGCCGTCAGTCCACGTCCACCAACAGTAGGGCAGCCTCTGCCGGCTGCGGCCCAACTCAACTTTTCGCAGGCACAGTGGCGGGTGTTTGGTACCTGCCACTGCCGGAGGGTGACGCTGCGTGGTCCGCAGCGTCACCGTCCCAGCCCTTCAGCTGACCGTCAGGACAGTCTTGCCGAGAAGCTTGCCGTGTTCCGCGTCTTCGTGAACGGCGCGCAGTTCCTGCAGCAGCCGGCGGTCGAGGACATTAAGTTTGATCCGGCCCTGATCCAGGCGCGTCACCAAGTCGGGCAAGTGGGAACCGTTTGGCGTCACCTACACACTCGCAGTCCGCACCGTGCGCCCGTCGTCGGCTGGCACGGCCCCGGCGGAGCTGACCGCGATGCCGACGTCGGCGACATCGGCCGTCAGCTTCGCCAGTCCCTCCGGGGCGAGGCGGACATGGTTGATTACGACGTCGAAGGCCCGCCCACCGCCCATGGACCCGTGTCGAGATCCAGCGGACCGACCACCTTGCGGCGCCGTCCCCAAGCAGGCGGGCGGCGTGCTGCGGCCCGTCGACGGCGGCCTGCCTGGCCGCCAGCCCGGTCAGTGGCAGTGCCGCAGCGTCGGCCAGCGGCAGTGTGCGGGGTGCGGTGGCGACCAACTCGGCTGCTATGACCGCGTACTCCGCGGTGCCGCCGTGCTCGTTCAGCGGGAACATCCCGATGACCAGGCCACCGGTCCCGACCCCGATGACCAGGCCACCGGTCCCGACCCCGGTGCCTCCCTCGCCCAGTTCAACGATCGTGCCGGCAACATCCAGGCCCGGTGTGATCGGCAGCGAGGTCGGCAGGGCTTGGGCAAGCACGCCCTGACGGATATGGTCGTCCACCGGGTTGAACGAGGTCGCGGCAACTTTCACCAGCACGTGGCCGGGCACGGGGAGTTCCACCTCCTCGGTGCCGCCGAACTGGTGGTAGCGAATTGCTTTCACGGAATGCTCCTGATGGTGATGATGGTGGCGGTTCAGCGGCAATGAGGGCCGGACGCTGCGGCGGGACTTGCCTGGGCAACTAGGAAGACTCTTACTCACTTGCCCAGGCAAGTCACGTGCGTTCAGTTGCGGGTACAGTTTCGTGTCATGACTTAAACGCCAGGATGGCTCGACGAACACCAGCAGGCTGTGCGGCAGGACCTGCTCACCGTCGTGATCGCACTGCCCACGCTGCTCGATCGGCAGCTGGAACGGGACGCTGAGACGACGCATTTCGAATTCAGCGTTCCCGCCCGCCTCTCCATGGCGCCCGATCTGCCGCTTCGCCTCAGCGACCTGGCTATTTAATGCGACAGCAGCCAGCCCCGGCTGTCGAAGGTCATGGCACCCTTCGAGCAACGCGGCTGGGTCACCCGCAGCCCTGATCCGGACAACGGGCGATACACACTCGCCACGCTGACCGAAGCCGGAATGCTGCAAGTCGCAACGAGTGCCCCTGGCCATGTGAATCGCGTGCGCGAGCTCGTGTTCGACCCGCTGAGCACCACTCAGCAACGCAACCTCGGAATTGCGCTCTCCCGCATCGCCGAGACAAGATGGGCCCCTGAGCACACGGCGGGCGGCATCAAATTGACTGTCAGCTCTTGGCTGGCTGGCGTGTTGGGACCAGTTGGCCACTTGCCGTCGTCGTTCTTGGAGGCATGATCGGCCAACGCACAGCATCTGCCTTGAACTCATCTGAGTGAGTTGGTCGCGATTATCTGGGAGCAATTCGTTCAGGTGCCTGCTCACATCACTTGTCCGCCTCACTGTTTCAGCGCCTTGGTTCAAGCTACAGTGGGTGCCAATGAGGGAGTGGGCCACCGGGTCCGGACGGAGGAGATAGCAATGACTGGGAAATATGTCGCGACCTCGACGATCACCATCGACGCCCCGACGGATCGGGTGTGGGCAGTGCTCACGGACCGTGACGCGATCAAGGAGTTTATGTTTGGCACGGAGGTCGAGACCGATTGGACAATCGGCGCCCCGATCGTCTGGCGCGGCGTATGGAAAGGCAAGGAGTTTGAGGACAAGGGTGTGGTCCTGGAGCTCGAACCTGGCCGGCGGCTTGTGAACACGCATTTCAGTCCGCTGAGCGGCCAGGATGACATTCCTGAGAATTACCACACGCTCACCTGGACGCTGGAGGGTGCGGCTGGCACGACCGAACTGACGTTGTCCCAGGACAATAACGCGAGCCTTGAAGAAGCCGAGCACTCCAAGGGCATGTGGGACAGCCTGGTCAAGGACGTGAAGGTGATCGCCGAGCGGGACTAGGCAGCATTGCCGGCTCCGGAAATGGCCGCTCCTGAGTCAAGCGGTTCCCGGGCGGGCGTGTCCCAAATCGCAGCTGGAAGCAACCCACTCATCAATGACTCACAAAGTTGGGTGACGACTGCCATTTGCTCAGTATCACCCCTTGTTGCCTGCCTTTCGTGCCAGCGAGGGCAAGC
>JBDTQM010000030.1:0-26458 GCA_039932175.1 Specibacter sp. | reverse complement strand
GTTGGTGGTCAGGATGTTCATGAAGATGTGGGGCGAGCCCAGTTCGCGCGCCGCCGCCGTCGTGTTTTTTAGTTACTTTTTGCCCTGGTTGGCCACGGCCTGGATGGATGCCGCAGCGGCTTCCGGGTCCAGGTACTTGCCGCCGGGGGTGATGGGGGCGAAGTTTTCATCCAGTTCGTACACCAGCGGGATGCCCGTGGGGATGTTCAAGGAAGCAATGGCTTCGTCGGAGATGCCGTCCAGGTGCTTGACCAGGGCGCGCAGCGAGTTGCCGTGGGCCGTGACCAGAACCGTCTTGCCGGCCCTGAGATCTTCCTTGATGTCAGATTCCCAGTAGGGCAGGAGACGGACAAGGACGTCCTTGAGGCACTCGGTGCGCGGGAGGGCGTCGCCCAGATCTGCGTAGCGGGGATCGTGCGCCTGGGAGAATTCGCTGTCGTCTGAGAGCGGCGGCGGCGGGGTGTCGTAGCTGCGGCGCCATTCCATGAACTGCTCTTCGCCGTATTCGGCCAGCGTTTGGGCCTTGTCCTTGCCCTGCAGTGCACCGTAGTGGCGCTCGTTCAGGCGCCAGTCACGCTTGACGTCGATCCAGCCGCGGTCGGCGACATCGAGGGCAAGGTTGGCGGTGTTGATGGCGCGCTTGAGGCGCGAGGTGTACAGCACGTCGGGGAGAATGTTGTTCTCAACCAACAGCTCACCGCCGCGGGCTGCCTCGGTCCGGCCCTGATCGTTCAGGTCAACGTCCACCCAGCCGGTGAACAGGTTCTTGGCGTTCCACTCACTGTGGCCATGGCGAAGCAAAATCAGCGTATAAGTCATGGTTTCATCCTACCGGGCGGGGCTGCCAGGACCTGAATTGCTACGCTGCGCCGCTTCTTCACGGTATGCCCGGCGTGCCGTGAACTTATGCGCTGAACCCACCGCGGGTTCTGCGCATAAGTTCACAGGGCGCCCGCCCATGGTCGGCGCCCCCGCCGTGCCCCTCTAAACTTGTTGTGTGGTTCAACGTGCGCAGCGGGTCAAGGGTAATTCCGCGGACCCTGCTGCCCGGGCGGCGCGCCAGCGCAACAAGCCCTTTGGCAATGCCACCCGCGGCACCACCAACCCCAACCGCCTGCGCCGGGTGGACCGCTGGCTGGCAGGCCCGCAGGCGTGGCGGCTGCGGCTCGAGCCCCATCCCCTGGTGGTCGACTTGGGCTACGGGGGCTCCCCCACCACGGCCGTTGAACTGTATGCGCGCACCCGCGCAGTCTGCCCGGACGTTCACGTCACAGGCATTGAAATTGAGCCCGAAAGGGTCCGTATTGCCAAACCCCTGGAGCACGCGGGCCTGGATTTCCGGGTGGGCGGTTTTGAAATTCCGGTTCCGGGGCAGGCCACCATGGTCCGCGCCTTCAATGTGCTGCGCCAATATGACGAGGCGGACGTTGCACTGATCTGGGACACGGTCCGCTCCCGCCTGTCCCCGCACGGCATTTTTGTGGACGGCACCTGCGATGAGATTGGCCGCCGGAGCACCTGGGTTGCCTTGGACCGGACAGGCCCGCAGTCGCTGACCATTTCGCTGCGCTTTGGTGCCTTTGAGCTGCCCAGCGATGTTGCCGAGAGGCTGCCCAAGGTGCTCATCCACCACAATGTGCCAGGAGAAAGGATCCACGGTTTCCTGCAGGCCCTGGATCAGCATTGGCTGGCGGGGGCCCCGCTGGCCCCGTTTGGCAACCGCCAGCGCTGGCTGTCCATGTGCCAAAAAATGTACGACGCCGGCTGGCCTGTGGTGCGCGCACCCTCACGGTGGCGTTTGGGTGAGCTGACGGTGGCGTGGTCAGCCGTGGAGCCTTAACCTACCAGGACGATCCGCGGTTTTGCTGGCCTTTGCCTCGGCCGCGAACCTCAACCAATGCGGGGCGGACATCAGCCAAATACACTCCGGCTGCGGTTACCCCGCCGAGGCAGAGAATCATGCCCATGCCCAGCGAGGGAGCCATCGGCAGCGGACCAGCCAGGGACGTGAGGGGCCCAATGATGTAAAGGAAACCAAAAAAGGATGCCCCGGCGGTAAGTGCCGTCCAAAACGTCTTGGTTTTCTTGTAGACGCGCTCAAAAGCTGAGGCAGGCGTGCGCAGGCAATCACTCAGCGCCCACAACTGAACGCCCAAGGCGAGCAGACCAAAGGCCACCAGGATGAGGAACTCTACATAAATCAAAAAGATAGCCACAATTCAAGCTTACAGGTCAACTATGCTGACCGGGTTGCCTGTTTGCTGGGAAACTACTGTGCCTCGGCAATCTGGGCAAAGGCCTGTTCCAAATCGCGCCACAGGTCCTCAACGTTTTCAATGCCCACGCTCAGGCGCAAGAGATTGGCGGGCACGGTCTCCGGCTCGTTGGCGTGGCGGCGGCGGCGTTCAATCAAGGACTCCACACCGCCCAGGGACGTGGCGGGGGTCCAGAGCCGCAAGGCTTCAACAAAAGCGGTGGCGGCAACCTCACCGCCGGCAACCTCAATGCACAAAATGGAGCCGAACCCGGTCATTTGCGCCTTCGCACGCTCATGGCCGGGGTCCAGTGGCAGGCCGGGGAACAAAACTTTCTCCACGGCGTCGTGCAGGTCAAGGCGCTGGGCCAATTCCATGGCACTCTCCTGTGAGCGGTCCACCCGCAGGGCCAGGGTGCGCAGGCCCCGCAAGGCCAGCCAGGCCTCGAACGGGCCGGCAATGGCGCCGTGGATGGAGCGGTAGTGCAACAAGGTGCCGCGCAGCTCCGGGTTGGAGGTGACCAGGGCGCCCATGACGACGTCGGAGTGCCCGGCCAGGTACTTGGTGACGGAGTGCAGGACAATGTCCGAGCCCAAATCCAGCGGCTTTTGTACCAGCGGGGTGGAGAACGTGTTGTCGGTGACGATGATGGCACCCACGGCCTGGGCCGAGCGGCACACAACGTGCATGTCGGCCACCTCAAGCATGGGGTTGGTGGGGCTTTCCAGCCACAACATGTCCGCCGCCTTGCCACCGGAGCCGGTGAGGGCCGCAATGACTTCGTCGTTGTTGGCAATATCCACCGTACGCAGCGTAAACAGGCCCTTGGCGGCCTGTTCCTGTGCCATGACCAGCGCGCCCTGGTAGGAGTGGATGGGCATGACCAACACGCCGCCAACAGGAATCAGCGACAGTGCGGCCGAGACAGCTGCCAGGCCTGAACTAAAAATGAGTGCCGGAAGTGTTGCCCCCTCCAGCTCCGACAACGCCGCCTCCAGCGGATCCCAGGTGGGGTTGGAGTAGCGCCCATAGGCTCTGTCCCCGTCCACAACAGTGCCCGTGCCCACATAGGTGGAGGACAGCACGATGGGCGGGTTCACCGGGGAATCATGCTCGCGGGGCGGGCGCCCGGCCGCCACAACAACTGTGTCGGGGCTGAGATTCTCGAGATGGCCGGGCGCATGGTGAGTCATAACTTCCAGATTAGTGCCCGCCCCCATGGCGGTGGCAATTTCATGACGGCGCCGGCGAACCCGATCTTTTGCCACGCCACACCCCCGGCTCGTTTTGATAATGATTCTCATTAAGATTAGCATCGGTGTCATGACCATCACACAACACGCCCATCCACCAGAAACCACCACCCGGCGGGCACACAGCCTCACGCCGCCTGCCCTGTCGGCGATTGCGCTCGCCGCAGCGCTGGCACTGTCCGCCTGCGGCAGCACGCCGGCACCGCCGCCCGCCGAACAGCACGCCGGCCACGCTGCACACGCCGGCGAGGCAACGGAGGCAGAGTCGGCCCGGGGGCGGCTGGTCCTAACCCACGACGGCGGCATGAGCGTTCTCGACGCGGCCACCGGCAAGGTCGCGGCCCAGCTGCCCCTTGCAGGATTCAACCGGGTCAACCCCGCCGGCGACGGCCGGCATGTGCTGGTCTCCACTGCGGGCGGCTTCCAGGTTCTTGACATGGGCGCGTGGTCGCAGAAGCACGGCGACCACTTCCACCACGTCACTGGGACCCCCGCGCTGGAAGAACTCAAATTCCCGGCAGGCAAGCCCGGCCATGCCGTCACCCACCACGGCAAGACAGCCCTCTTTGACGACGGAACCGGCACCGTCCAGATTTTCAACCCGGACGAGCTTGGGCTCGGCACCCTGCCGGCGACACAGAACTACACGGCGAGCGCGGCACATCACGGCGTGGCCATTGAGCTTGAAGGCGGCGGGCTGGTTGTCACCGAGGGCACCAGTGAGAGCCGTTCGGGCATCAAGTTGCTGGCCAAGCCCGGCAGCGACGGCAAGCGGAAGGTTCTGGCCGAGAACAATGATTGCCCCGGCGTCCATGGCGAGGCAACGGCGCAGGGCGGGGCCGTCGTCGTCGGCTGCCAAGATGGCCTGCTGGTCGTCAGGGATGGCAAAATCACCAAGGTTCACGCCCCTGATGGCTACGGCAGGATCGGCAACCAGGCCGGCAGCGATGCCTCCCCCGTGGTTCTGGGGGATTACAAGAAGGACAAGGATGCAGAATTGGAGCGCCCCGCAACGTTCTCGCTGGCCAACACGGCCACGGGAAAGCTCACGCTGGTGCCTGTCAACTACTCATACTCTTTCCGCTCCCTGGCCAGGGGCGCCGACGGGGCAGCGCTCCTGCTGGGCACTGACGGCAAGCTGCACATCCATGACGCCAACTCCGGCAAGGAGACGGGTGCGGTCGCCGTCGTGGCGCCATGGGAGGAACCCCTGGATTGGCAGCAGCCGCGCCCGGCCATCTTTGTGGACGGAACCACCGCGTACGTGAGCGATCCGGCGAAAAAGCTGTTGCACGTGGTGGACCTTGACTCATCCGCCGTGGTTGCAAGCCACCCGCTGCCGCACGTGCCCAATGAGATCACCGGCATCTCCGGCTGAGCAACGCCCACCGCCGCATGGCAGGACTGCATGTCAGGGCACAGCGCCCGCGGAGTCGGCCACCAGGCGGCCACCTGCCATCACCAGCACGCGCCCGGCCTCCGCGGCATCGGCCTTGCTGTGGGTCGCCTCGATGACCGTCACGCCGCGGGTCAGCTCATCGGCGATGATGCCACGGATCCTTGCATGCGACTGCGCGTCCACACCTGCCGTGGGTTCATCGAGCAGGAGCAGATTTGAGCGCTGCGCCAGCCCCTGGGCCAGCAACACCCGCTGCCGCTGCCCCCCGGAAAGCTCCCCCAACTGACGGTGCGCAATATCCGACAAGTCGAGCCGGTCCAGCACTTCCGCCGCCTCGCCCCGCTCCCGCGCGCCCATGCGGCGCAACCAGCCCCTGTTGCCCCAGCAACCCATTTCCACCGCCGCCCGCACCGACAACGGAAGCGCGTCGGACACGGCACTGCGCTGCAGCACCAGGGCCGGTCGAACCGTGCCGGCCAGGCGGACAACACCGCGCGACGGCCGCAGGGTCCCGGCAAGCAATCCCAGCAAGGTGGACTTGCCCGAGCCGTTGGCACCCTGGATGGCCGTCAGTGTCCCTTCGTGGAACTCAATGTCCACACCATCAATCACCGTCCGCGAACCATAGGAGAAGGCCACATTCACAACACTGGCGGCGCCCATGGCACACCCCTTTCAATTGATAATGATTCTCATTATAGTATGCTCGAGTGATGGACTGGTTGCTTGAACCTCTCGACGTTTCCTTTATCCAACGCGCCCTGATCGGGGGTTTCGCCGTTGCCCTGCTGTGCGCCATTGTGGGCACCTGGGTGGTGCTGCGGGGCATGGCGTTTTTGGGCGACGCCATGTCCCACGGCATGCTCCCGGGAATCGCGATAGCGCTGCTGCTCGGGGGCAACCCCGTGGTGGGCGCAGCCATCAGTGCCGGCGCCATGGCGTTCGGCGTCTGCGCCATGTCGCGCCACCGGCGGCTGTCCCACGACACGTCGATCGGGCTGCTGTTTGTGGGGATGCTGGCGGCCGGCGTCATCATCATTTCGCGCTCGCGGTCATTTGCCGTTGACCTGACGGGGATCCTCTTTGGCGACATTCTGGCCGTCAAATACAGCGACATCTGGCTGCTGTGCGGTGTTCTCGCAGCCACAGCGGTGGTGGCCGTCATCTTCCACCGCCCCTTCACGGCACTGGCCTTTGACGGACGCAAGGCGGCAACCCTGGGCATGCGCCCGGACCTGGCGGCACCGGTGCTTTTGCTGCTGGTCACCGGCGCCATGGCCGGGTCGTTCCAAGTGGTCGGCACCCTGCTGGTTTTTGGCCTTCTCATAGCCCCGCCGGCGGCAGCCCTGCCCTGGGCGAAGTCCATCCCGGCGGTCATGGGCATCGCAGCAGTCCTGGGGTGCGTGTCAGTGCTGGCGGGGATCCTGCTCTCATGGCATGCCCGGACGGCGGCGGGGGCCACCATCGCCGCCACCGCCGTGGCGCTGTTCTTCCTCTCCAGCGCCGTCAAGGCGGCCTGGCCGCTGCTGCGCCAACGCCGCAGCTCACCCACAACGCCCAACAGCACTGGCACAACAGCTGCCTTGCTCAGGTGACATCACAAGCTGACGCCGCCTTCACCGCGGCGCAGAAAGGCCCTTCCCGCATGAATCGTCAACGAACCGCGCTGGCCGCCATGGCAGCCCTTGCGCTCACCGCCCTGGCTGCCTGCTCCCCTGCGCCGGCCGCAACCCCGGATCCCGCCACCAGCGCACCGGCCCACGGCCATGTTGCCGGCGCCACGGAGGCTGCCGAAGCCCAAAGCCTGCTGCCGTACCTGTCGGCGCTCCCAGGGGGCGTCACCGTGGTCGATCCACTGTCCGGGAAGGAGACCTTCACCTCCTCCATCCCTGGCGCGAGCGCCATGGCCAACGACGGTAAGTACCTGTTTGTCCACACGGCAGCCGCCGGGAAACTGCACATCGTCGATACCGGCGTGTGGACAGTGGAACACGGCGACCACAAGCACTTCTACCGCTCCGCCCCGAACAAGCTGTCCGGTGAACTGTCAACAGGCCCGGGGCCCGTTGCCGGCGACGGACACCACGTGGCCGTCTTCGAGGAACAAACAGGCACCACGCACATTCTCAACAGGGAAGACCTGGACTCGGGCATGGTCCGCGTTGCGGCAGCCATCCCCGGCACACCGCACAGGGGCGTGGCGGTCCCCTACAAGGGGCATGTGCTGGTCACGGGCGCGCCCGGCCGGGACAAGCTGCCCACCACCATCAGCGCCTTTGACACTGCGGGCACCGGCGAAAAGGCCCTGGCCGTCACGTGCCCGTCGCTCATGGGCCATGCGGCCACGCGGCACGGAGCAGCCTTTGGCTGCAGCGACGGTGTCCTGGTGGTCAAGGACGACGGCGGATCCCTCACGGCCGTGAAAATACCCTACTCCGGCCCCTACGAACGCATTACGGCTTTTGCCCACCGCCCCGGCTCCAGTGAACTGGTTTCCCTGGCGGGCGCGGCGGGGTTGTGGCATCTTGACGTGGCCAGCTCAAAGCTGCAATTCATCCCAAGCCCGGAACCCCTGGTGGCGTCCACCATAGCCGGCAACGGCTCACCCGCACTGGGTGTGGGCAGGAGCGGGACGCTGTATGCGTTCAACACCCGCACAGGAAAGGTGGAGAGCCGGCGAAAACTCCTCCCGGCGGCTGGGCCGGGCGCTCCACCGTCCCTGCTGGTGGACGCCAACAGGGCCTACCTCAGCCACCCCGCAACGCAGACCATCCACGAAATCGACTACCGGGACAAGCTGCGGGTGGCCCGCACGTTCACCACCTCCGCAACCACATGCCAGCTCGCGGAGACCGGGCTGTGAGCGGGCTGGTGGCCGCCGCCTGGCACCGGGCCGTGGCAGGACGCCGTCGTACAACCTTAGTGGCGGCAGCATTGGTGGCGGCAGCGGTGTTGGCCTCCTGCACGGAGGTGCCTTCCGGCAGCGAAAAGGCCACCATCATTGTCACCACCAATATTCTCGGTGACATCACGCGCAACATCGTCGGCGACGGCGCAACCGTGGTGGTGCTGATGGAGGCGAATGCAGATCCGCATTCCTTCGGGGTGTCCGCCCATCAGGCGGGGCTCATGGAACGGGCGGAACTTATTGTCTTCAACGGTCTGGGCCTGGAGGAAGCGGTCCTGGGCCACATTGACTCCGCCAAGGAACAGGGCGTGCCGGCGCTGGAGGTGGGGGCTGCGGTCAATCCGCTCATGCTCCCGGGCGCGGATTCCCGGGGCACTCCCGACCCGCACTTTTGGACCGACCCGCAGCGCGTCCTGGCGGCTGTGGAAGCGATCGAGGATGCCGTGACACAGCACGTGGGCCTGTCCGATCCGGAACTGGTGCACAGCAACGCGGCCGCGTACCGGGCACAGGTGGCCGCCCTTGACCAGTGGATGGCCGCCGAATTTGGCGCCGTCCCGCCGGCCAGACGCAAGATCATCACCAACCACCACGTGTTTGGGTACCTGGCGCAACGCTATGGCTTGGAGGTCATTGGCGCCGTCATGCCCAGCGGAACCACGCTGGCGGCCCCCAGCGCAGCTGATCTGAACGCCTTGGCCGGTGCCGTCCGTGACGCAGGCGTCCCGGCCATCTTTGCCGACACCTCCCAACCGGACAAGCTTGCCCGGGTGCTGGCGGAGGAATCGAAGGTGGCTGTGGAGATCGTACCGCTCTTCTCGGAGTCGCTCAGCGCCCCGGGGGAAGGCGCCGGCACCTACGTGGAAATGATGAGAAGCAACACAGCCCGGATGACCACGGCCCTGTCCGGCCAGCCGAGAGTTGCGGATGGGCCAAGGTAGCTTACAGCTTGGGCCGGTAGGCTGGTGGGGTGACTCCTACTTCTGCCCCGGCGCCGGGCCTTTTCATCGCTTTTGAAGGCGGCGACGGCGCGGGGAAATCAACCCAAGCTGCGTTGCTGACCACAGCCCTCGCCCAGGCCGGGTGCACGGTGGTGCGCACGCGCGAGCCCGGCGGCACCCCGATTGGCGAAAAACTGCGCTCCCTGGTGCTTGAGCATGGCCACGGCGAGATTGATGCCAGGACCGAGGCGCTCATCTTCGCCGCAGCCAGGGCCGCCCATGCCACCCAGGTCATTGCCCCGGCAGTGGCCCGCGGCGACGTGGTCATCAGCGACCGTTACGCCGATTCCTCCATTGCCTACCAGGGCGCCGGCAGGGGCCTGGGCACCGACACCATTGTCCAACTCAACGACTGGGCCACCAACGGGCTTTGGCCGGACCTGACAGTCCTGTTGGATGTAACACCTGCCGCGGGCCGGTCCCGGCGCACGGCCGGAGAGGCCCAGGAGGACAGGCTGGAATCTGAACCTGATGACTTCCACGCCACCATTCGTGCAGCATTCCTCGCGCGGGCAGCGGCCCACCCCGGCCGCTACCTGGTGCTGCCCGCCGACACTGCAATAGCAGATCTGGCCCAAGCCATTGAGCAGCGCGTCACGGCCCTGCTGGCTGAAAGCGCAGCTGAAGGCGCAGCAACCCCCGGGGACACCGGCACCCGGCTGCTTGGCCGCGCATGAGTGTCTGGGTTGACCTGCAGGGCCAGGACTCCGTGGTGGCGCAGCTGCGCCGCGCAGCCCAGTCCGAGAAGCCCACCCACGCCTGGCTTTTGACGGGCCCGCCGGGATCCGGCCGCTCCAACGCGGCCCTGGCCTTTGCCGCCGCCTTGGTGTGTGAACGCCCCGAACTGGTGGCAAGGGGCTGCGGCATTTGCAAGGCCTGCCACACCACCATGGCCGGCACCAACGCCGACGTCATGTTCATCGCCACGGAGAAAACCACCATCTCCATCGAGGAAGCCCGCAACCTGGTGCGCAAGGCCCACGACAGCCCGTCCTCGGCCCGCTGGCGCGTCATGATCGTTGGCGATGCCGACAGGATGGCCGAGCGCACCACCAATGTGCTCCTGAAAGCCATCGAGGAGCCGCCGCCGCGGACCATCTGGATCCTGTGCGCGCCCAGCCCGGCGGATGTGCTTGTCACCATCCGCTCACGGTGCCGGACACTGACGCTGCGGCTGCCGCCGGTGGCCGACGTTGCCGCCCTGCTGGTGCGCCGCGACGGCATCGACCCCGCCCTGGCCCTTAACGCCGCCCGCGCCGCGCAAAGCCACATTGGCATTGCCCGCCGTCTGGCCAGTGATCCCGGCGCCAGGGAGCGCCGTGATGCAACCGTCCGGCTGCCGTTGAGCCTGCGCGACGTCACAACTGCCGTCCAGGCCGCGGCGTCCCTGCTGGAGCTTGCCCAGGCCGAGGCCGCCTCCTCCAATGAAGAGCGCGACGCCGTTGAGAAAGCCACGCTGCTGCGCAACTTGGGCGCCCCCGAGACCGGGACGCTGCCGCCGTCCATGCGCAGCCAGGTGCGGGCCCTGGAAGAGGACCAGAAGCGCCGCGCCAAGCGCTCGGTGACGGACCATTTGGACCGAGCCCTGACCGACCTGCTCTCCTTTTACCGGGATGTGCTGGTGCTGCAGCTGGACGCACGGGGAGGCTCCGGCGTCGAACGCGAAACCCTGGAGCTGGTCAACGACCCCCTGCGCGCGCAACTGCAGGACTTTGCCGCCCGCACCCGCCCCGAACAAACCCTGGAGCGCATGGACGCCGTCAACGCCGTGCGCCGCCGCCTCACCACCACCAATGTTGCCCCGCTGCTGGCCCTTGAAGCCATGTCAGTCAGCCTGCTCTAACCTCGTAAGGAATCCTGTATGTCTGCCGGAAATGTACGACGGCGCCACCGCCACCGCCTGCTCCTCACCGCCGCGGCCAGCATTGCAGCGCTGTTGCTGAGCTCGTGTTCGGTGCTGGCCCCTGATGCGCCCGCGAAGACGTCCGCGGCGCCGGAGGTGGTGGGTGAGGTGTCTGCGGAGTTGCAGGATTTCTACGCCCAGAGCGTGAGCTGGAGTTCGTGCAATGGCGGCTTCCAATGCGCCGAAGTGGACGTTCCCATGAACTACGGCGATCCGCAACAGGACACCATCAAGCTTGCCGTGACGCGGCTGCCCGCCACCGGCAAACGTTTGGGTGCCATGCTGGTCAACCCCGGCGGGCCCGGCGGCTCGGGCGTCAACATGGTCAAGGACGGCGCCAAGACGTACTTTTCGGCGAAGCTGCGCGGCGCCTACGACGTGGTGGGATTTGATCCGCGCGGGGTGCAGCGCTCGGCAGGGGTGAAGTGCCTGGACGACGCGCAGATGGACGCCGCCCGGCAGGAACAATTTGATCCCGCCCAGGACGCCGGCCTTGCCCGTGCCGAGGCCGAGTCCAAGCGCCAAACAGAACTGTGCAAGAAAAACTCCGGCCCCGTCCTTGAATACGTTGACACTGTCAGCTCGGCCAAGGACATGGATATTCTGCGGGCCGTTGTGGGCGACAAGCAACTCAATTACATGGGCTTCTCCTATGGCACCAAGTTGGGCGCCACCTATGCGGGGCTGTTTCCGGACCGGGTGGGAAAATTCTCCCTTGACGGGGCGCTGGACCCGTCCCTGGACATTGACCAGGTGTCCATGGGCCAGGCTGTTGGCTTTGAAAATGCCTTGCGCGCATGGGCCAAGGAGTGCCTGGGCACAACAGAGTGCCCTGTCACCGGAACCGTGGATGAGGCCATGGCGCAGATCCGCGATCTGCAGGCCGTCTACACGGCCACCCCCCAGCAAACCCCCGACGGGCGTGTGGTGACCGGAACCGAGTTCACCGGAGGCCTGGCCTTTGGCATGTACTCCACCGATCTTTGGGAACCACTGAAGGGCGCACTGAAACAAGCCTTCGCCGGTGACGCATCAGGGATGCTGATGTTGGCTGACTACTCCGCGGACCGCGACTCTGACGGCAAGTACCAGTCCAACACGGCTGGCGCGTTCACCGCGATCAACTGCCTCGACTACCCCATGAATTCGGATGTCACCCATATGCGCGAACAGGCGGTTGCGCTGGAGAAAGCCTCCCCCACGTTTGGGAAGTTGCTGGGCTTCTCCGGACTGTCCTGTAAATACTCGTCATTCCCGGCCACGGGAAAACCAGCCCCCATCTCTGCCGCCGGGGCCGGCCCCATTCTGGTGGTGGGCACCACCGGCGACCCGGCAACGCCCTACTCCTGGGCGCAGGCACTGGCCAAGCAGCTTGATTCCGGGGTATTGGTCACCTGGAAGGGCAACGGCCACACGGCCTACGGCCGTGCCAACGAATGCCTGACCTCCACGGTTGACGCTTATTTTGTGGATGGAAAAGTGCCGGCCGCAGGAACCAGCTGCTAGGTTTTTATGGTTTCAGCGCGGGGCGGATTTTGTACATCCGCCCCGGCATATTAGAGTTGTCTCTTGTGTTCAGCCGCTAGCTCCATTTGGAGCATTGCTGGCACAGGCCTCCATAGCTCAGTTGGTAGAGCGTCTCACTCGTAATGAGAAGGTCAACAGTTCGATTCTGTTTGGAGGCCCCACTAAAACCCCGCCACGGCGGGGTTTTTTGTTTCCCTTCTGCGTCAGCCAAAGTGCGGCGCCTAAAGATTGCGCAGCACGGCCGCCACGGCGTCGAGGTACGCTTCATCATCCCGGGTACCTGCCATGGGAACCTTGAAGTGCCACCCCTGCATCAGTGCCAGGACTGCAGGAAGAATTGCCGATGCTGCCTGAATGCCGCCCTCGGCATCCAGGCCCCGGGCTTCCCGGTACCAGGCAGCCAGATACGCACTCAGGTGCTCCACCATCTGGTCATGGGAGTCGCGGGCGATGGCGCCAATGGATTCCGAATGGGAGGAAAGCCCCCAGATCTGTACCACCGGCCCGCCATCACGCTGCCGGCCGGAAACCGATTCCATGAACTCCAGCAACGTTTCTGCCGGGTGGGGCACGGGCAGCCGGGCAGCCATCCGGTCCAGGATCGCCACCCTGCCCCCGACCAGGCGGGTGGCCAATGCGGCAAGGATGTCGTCCTTGCCCTTGTAGTACCCGCAGATGGCACCGGCGGAAAGCCCGGATTCGGCGATGATGTCAGCCATGGACATGACAGCCAAGGCCTTGCGATGGACGCACTCCAGGGCAGCCTGTTCGATTCGCAGGGTCATCAATTGTCTGTGTTCATCACTTACGCGGGGCATGTAGTGCACACCATCAGCAATAAAGAACGATCATTCGTTTTACGTCAGATCGCCCCGTGGAGTCCCTCATGTCCACCATCACACCATCACGAACCCGTTGGGGGCTGACTCTGGCAACTGCTGGGGGGGCAGCAGCTCTTGTGGCCGTCGTCCTGCTGGCCTTCCTGTGTCCCACAGTGACCTCCAGCGTCCACAACCTTCCCGTCCTTGTCACCGGCAACGGGCCGGCCACAGCCACCCTCACCACCCAACTCGAGAAGTCCGGCGCCTTCACCATCGACTCCGCCGCCGACCGGGCCACCGCAGTCAACGCCGTTGAGACCCGAAATTCGTACGGCGCATTTGTGGTTGCCGACGACGGCTCCGGGATCGAAGTGGTGACGGCATCAGCAACCAGCCCCGTGGTGGTCCAGATCATGAACCAAGCCGCCACCACCATTTCCCAGGCCCTTGCGCAACAGGCCTCCGGTGGGCAGGGCGCCGCCGTCCAGGCGGCGCTGACCGCCGGAGACCTGCAGTCCGTGGCAGCGGCAGCGGCACTCAAGCCTGCCCCGGCACCCAAAGTGAGCCTGACCGACGTCGCACCCCTCAGCAAGCAGGATCCGCGCGGAACAGGACTGGCCTTGCTGGCCCTGCACTTGGCCATGGGCGGCATGATAGGCGGCGTCTTGATCTCGCTGGTGGTGACCGGCGTCCGGCGCCGGCTGGCAGCGGCCGGCGTATACGGCGTGGTGGGCGGGCTCGGCCTGGTTGGCATCGTGCAGGGCTGGCTTGGAATCCTGTCCGGCCCGTACCTGCTCAACGTCTTGGGAATGGGCCTGGGCTTGTTTGCCATCGCCATCACCGTTGTTGGCCTCGAGGCACTACTGGGCAAGCCGGGCATTCCGATCGGCGCCGTGCTGACCATGTTCCTCGGCAACCCGATCTCCTCCCTAACCTCGCCCAAGGAGTTCCTGCCGGGCCCGTGGGGCGAGATCGGCCAGTGGTTCGTCCCAGGTGCCACGGGCACGCTCCTGCGAGATCTCTCCTACTTCCCGGATGCGGCAATGGGCATCCACTGGCTGGTGCTGCTGGCCTGGTCGTCGGCGGGAATCACCCTGTCCATGCTCGGGCGGCACCCGGACGAGGAAGCCGTGCACCTGCCATCGACGCTCGAGTCAGCAGCATCCGACGGCGAATCCAGCGCCGACGCCGGCACGCAGGAACGACTCGCCGACGCCACAGTGTAGGTGATGTGGCCGGACGCTTTGCTGGTTCCGCCCCCAATTGCGCTCCTGCTGCGGGCCGCCTATTGCAGGGCACGTGCCACTGTTGTCACGAATTCCGGACCCTGCAGGTGAAGCGCGGGAAGCAGCCGGTTCTGCTTGCCATTGGACATGGTGACGACTGCGGCGTGGCCTGCGCCCACATCGATGATCGTCTCATCCGTCACAACCCACTTGCCGTCGGAGGTGGCCTCACAAGCAGAATCCGCCACCAGTTGCCCCTGGCCAAGAGGTGTTGCAGTGTCAGTCGCAGGATCATACGCCAGCAAGTCCACGGGCTTGGATCCGTCACCTGGATTGCGGGAACCGGAAGTTGTGATCACCACGCCGGTGTTGCCCACCACGCAGTAATCGTGAATGTTGGTGCTTGCCGCTTTCCCGCTCGAGCCGTCGGCGGCAACAACAAAGGTACCGTTGCCCATGACAACAACCTTGCTGGCGTCACTTGACCAGGCGATGGGATAGCCCTGGCGGGCGATGGTGGTTTGCTTCCCGGTGGCGAGATCGAGGACGCGGACACCGTCCGTTGATTCGAAGGCGAGCTGTGTGCCCCCCCCCCTGTGCGGCGACAGGGCAGCGGTTACCCACCGACTTGTAGTCGATGGGCGTGAATTTGCCGGAGTCGCTGTCATAAAGCGCATACGTGGTTTGGGTACTGGATGTTGTTTTGAAGGCGACCGCGAACCGCCCGCACGCAAAGATCCCTTCATCCTTAAGCCCCGTAGCTTGCCCGAATTCGCCCGCGAACGGGACTATGGTGCCGCTGGCCTCATCGAATTGGCCCCAACTGACGCCATGCGGATCTGCGAGGTCCCGACCCGGAATCCGGAGGTAGTCCAAAACGGCCAGCACCCCTTTGGAGGACACGAGTTGGAAAGGGGCATCGCCGCACCCTTTGCAACCGTCCACAACAGTTGTTCCGGAGGGACCTTTGACCCACGGCAGGGACTTTGCCGTGCCCAGTACAGAGTCTGCTGTGACAATTTGTTGTGTTCCGTCCACACGGAACACCACCATCGTGTGGGTGCTGTCGCTTGAACTGGTTGAGGCCAGGAGTGCAGTGCTGTCGGGAGCCCATGCAGCGACTTTCACGGCATCCTCATCAACGTCCAAAGTGGCTACGGATTGACCCGTGTCTGTTGCCACAACCTCCAGGCGCGCCTTGTGCAATGCATCGCCGGCGTGCTCCACCGCCGCGAAACGACTGTCCGGGCTAAGGACGTAGTGATCGGTTGCTGGAAGTGGTCCCAGCGTGACAGCGGGATTGTTGGACAGGTGATCAAAGTAATTGAGGAGGTTTCCGCCGGGCGAGGGTGAAAAGTAAGCAGCAAGAATCGGTGGCGTACCGGCAAGGTCAATGCCCTCGGCGGCAACTGTAATATCACCCTGTCCGGCAGGACTCCCTGATGAAGTCCCGGCGGGACTCCCTGAAGCACTGCCACCGCCTGGCAGTGAGCTTGTCGGGGCACTGCTTGGTGGGGTGCTTGCTGGCGCGTTCGACGGCGAGTTGGCTGGCGTCGGGGACGTCACAGTAACGGGGACTCCGGAACAGCCCGTCAGGAATAGCAACACCCCCACCGCCGCCAGCCGGGAAAAAACCGCCGATCGGGCATGCAGATAACTGGACATGGGTGCCTCCTGCTTTGCTGCAGCACCGGGGTGTGGGCGCCTGTCGGCAAAGATGCAAGAAATATACACCCATTCATTCAAGTAGGAAACAAGAAAATTGGGTGCGTGTTTTCCCCACAACGCAGCACCCCTATCGGGCCGTCCGTGCGGCCAACTAGCATGGGGCCATGAAGGAAAAGCCCGATATGGCGCACGGGCCGGGCCACGGGCCGGACCGTGAACCCGGCCGGGTCCACTGGATGGAGTTGTTCTTCGATCTGGTGTTCGTGGCCTTCGTGGGGCAGCTGGCCCACGGCATCCACGGTGATCCCGGCTGGGCCGAGTTTGGCACCTTCATCCTGCTGTTCTTTCCCGCCTGGTGGGCCTGGGTCAACATTGTCTCAGTGGTGAACCTTCTGCCCGGCCTGTCATCGCGAGCCCTCGGCGTTGCCATGCTGGCTGCCATGGCGGCCGCAGGAGTCATGGCAGCAGCCGCACCGGAAGCCTTCGGTGAACGGGCTTGGGCCTTTTCCCTGGCCAATGCGGCAATGCGCGGGCTCCTCTTGGTGTTGTGGCTTTACCAGCACAGGGAACGTCGCAGCGACCCGCCCGTGCGGATCTGGATCTACAACGGCGGAACGGCCCTGCTCTGGCTCGTTGCGGCATTCCTGCCCTTGCACGTGGCCATCGTCCTGTGGGCAGTCTCGATCTCTGTGGAGGTGGGCATGGTGGCCGCCAGCAACCGGATTGGGGCGGAACGGAGCCTGTCCGGGATCAACGTTGAGCACGCCGCCGAACGTCTGGGCTTGTTTGTCATCATTGTCCTGGGCGAATCGGTCTTCAGCATCGTCACCGAGGTGTCCGCCGACTGGGGCCCCGGTGCAGGCGTTGCCGGGGCCTTGGGGTTTCTTGTTGTGGCCCTTCTGGCCTGGGCGTTTTTCCAGCACGGGGCAGCCAGGGTGACCGCAGGGCTTGAGCAGTTGCAATCCCGCGCCGACTTCACCGGGATCCTGCAGACAACCCTGTTTCTGCCGTTCCTGCTGGTTCTGGGGATCACGTCCGTGGCTGCCGGGATAGCCACAGCCATTCCGGCCCCCTGGGAGCAACTGCCGTTGGGAGCCTGCATAGCCCTGGGCGGCGGGCTGGCGCTTTTCTACGCCACCAACGCCCTGGTGGTGCTGCGCTACGGGCAACCCCTGGCGGCAGTGGCACCGTGGGCGCTCCCGGCTGTGGTGACGGCTGTGCTGCTCATCCCGCTGGGCGCTGTGATTCCCGCCGGGGCTGTGCTCGCAGTTGCCGTGGCGCTGCTCCTGGCTCTGACGGGCTACAGCGAACTCAAGGCCCGACGGCGGTAGGGTCCCGGGATGGCCCACCCCCGCGAGAGGACCGGCCGAGGCACCAGGATGGGGAGCGGGTGGGGACCGGCCACCGGGTGACGTCAGCCGTCAAGCGGGAAAACGACGCCCTCGCCCACGACTTTCAAAAACAATTCAGTCCCGGGGCGGGCCAGCATGGCATTCCAATGCCTGATGCTGATGATCTCCCCGCCCACGGGCTGGTGCGGGTCCACGGGACGCCCGCCGTCGGCCACGATGGGCTCAAGCTGGATCCGGACAGTGGTTTCCGGGCCAAAATAGTCGGTGTCCACCACGCGGCCGCGGATGGGCCCGCCGCTGGCAATCCGGATTTGCTCGGGGCGCAGCATCAAATTCACTTTGCCCTGCACGGGGGGCCGGCGCACGGGGATGCCGCCGAGTGAACACAGCGCCAGCGACCCTTCCATCCAGGCCTCGAGGATGACGGCGTCACCCAGGAACTCCGCCGTGGCCCTGTCCGAGGGGCGCGTATAAACAACAAACGGGCTGCCGATCTGCGCCAGCCTGCCATCCCGCATGACAGCCACCTGGTCGGCAAAGCTCAAGGCTTCCGTCTGGTCGTGGGTGACCAAAATGGTTGTGACGCCCGCCTGCTCAAGCGTTTGGGACACGGCCTTGCGCGTCGCAACCCGCAAGCCGGCGTCCAGGGCGCTGAAGGGTTCATCCAGCAGCATCAACTCGGGCGCCCGGGCCAGGGCCCGCGCCAGGGCCACCCGCTGCTGCTGCCCGCCGGACAGCTGGTGCGGGCGGCGCTTGGCGTAGGAGCGGTCCAGGGACACCATCTCCAGCAGCTCCCCCACCCGCAGCGCGGCGGCCTTGCCACGCACCGGAAGGCCAAACGCAATGTTGGCACCAACGCTCAGGTGCGGGAACAACGCCCCGTCCTGGGCCACATAGCCAACACTGCGCTTGTGGGCCGGAACCCAGTCGGACCGGCCCGCCACCTCGTCACCGGCCAGGGCTATGCGGCCGGAATCGGGTGCTGAGAAGCCGGCTATGAGGCGCAGCAACGTGGTTTTGCCTGAACCCGAAGGCCCAACAATGGCTGTGGTGCGGCCCTGGGCCACTGCCAAATCCACGCCCTTGAGCACTTCAGTGCTGCCAAAGTTTTTACGCAGGCCCGTGACCTGCAGGTGGTCCGGCACTTCGCTGGGGGCCCGGCCCGACTTGTCTATGGCACCGCGGGGGTTTGTGGGCTGGGAGGTCATTGGCCTGCGGCTTTCTTGGATTGCACAAAAAGTAAATACGTCATGGGGGCTGAGAGCACAATCATCAACAGCGCATAAGGGGCTGCCCCCATGTAATCTATTTCGCTGCTCAGCGACCAAAACGCTGTGGCCAGGGTTCGGGTGCCATTCGGGGCCAGCAGCAAGGTGGCCGTCAGTTCGTTGACAATGCCCAGGAACACCAGGGCTGCGCCGCCGGCCGCCGCGGGGGCCGAAAGCCGCAGCGTCACGCGCAGGAACGCAATCAGGGGCGGCTTGCCCAACGCCTGGGCCGCTTCATCCAGCTCGCGCGGCACCTGCGCCAGGCCGGCCCGCAGGTTGACCAGGGCCCGCGGCATGAACAACAGCGCGTAGGCGGCCACCAGCACCAGCGAGCTTTGGTAAATGGCCGGCACGTTGTGGACAGTGATGGTCACCAGGGCCAGGGCCACCACAATCCCCGGCATGGAACTGGAGATGTAGTTGACAGCCTCAAGGACTTTGCTGGCGGGTCCGGGGTGGCGGACCACCAAATATGCCAGCGGAAAGGCCAGCACGGTTGTGACGGCGGCACCGGCCAGGCCGTAGCCCAGGGTTTGCACCAACGCGACAAGGAGGTCATCCCGGACCCAAATTTCGCTGCCGCCGGCCACCAGCCAGCGGCCCACATGCCACAGCGGCACCCCGAGTGCCAGAAGGCTCAGCAGGATCAGGGCCAACTGGCCGGGCAGCTGCCACAGGCCCAGTTTCAAGCGAAGCGGACTGGACTGCACCCCGGCGCCCACCCGGGCATACCGGGCACTGCCGCGCGTTTTGGACTCAGCCAGCAGCAGCAGCAGGCAAAACAACACCAGCACCCCTGCCAGCATGTTGGCCGCGGCCCCGTTGAATGTTGAGCGGAACTGGTCGTAAATGGCTGTGGTGAACGTGTCGAAGGCGATCATGGCGAAGGCGCCGTATTCGGCCAGCAGGTGCAGCGACACAAGCAAGGCGCCGCCGGCCGCCGCCAGCCGCAGCTGCGGCAGGACCACCCTGAAAAACACCCGCCAGGGCCCCAGCCCCAGTGACGCGGCGGACTGTTCCAGGGCCGGATCCAGCCGGCTCAGTACCGCCGCCACGGGAATGTACACCAGCGGGAAGTAGGAAAGCACCGAAATCAGCACGCCGCCGAAGATGCCGCCCAGGGAAGGGATGGCGCTGACCCAGGCGTAACTGTTCACGAATGCGGGAATGGCCAGGGGTGCCGCCAGCAGCACGGCCCACACCTTGTGCCCGGCCAGGCGGGTGCGCTCCACCAGCCAGGCCCCGCCAACCCCCAGCACCACACATAGCGGCACTGTGATCAGCACCAGGGACAGGGTGTTAAGCAGCAATTCGCCAACACGCGCACGGAACACCATCTTCACAATGGTGTCCCAGCCGGCGTTGGCGGTGGCAACCACCACGAATCCCAGCGGCAGCAGGGAGAACGCGGCAATCAGCAAACACAGCACGGCCACGGGCCAGGGGCCGAGGCGTGAGCCCCGGCCCCCAGCGGCGGTGCGTGTGATTTTGGCACCCGGCGCACCATCCGCCGTCGTACGTTGTTCAGAAGTCATTGAAACTACAGTAGACCAGCCTGCGTCATCAGATCGGTGACCTTGGCGGAGTTCAGCGTGGCCGGGTCAATCTTCGGGGCCTGCAGATCGGCCAGCGGGGTCAGTTTCTCGTTCGCCGGGACGCCGGAGCCAACGGGGTATTCAAAGCTGGTGCCTGTCTGCAGAACAGTCTGGCCGGCCTTGCCCGTGACAAACTCAAGGAACTTCTGGGCGTTGCCCTGGTGCTGGCTGGAGGCCAAAACGCCGCCGCCGGAGATGGAGACAAAAGCGCCCGGATCTTCATTCTTGAAGTAGTGCAGGGCCACGTTCTTGGAGTTCTCGCCGGTCTTGGCCTGATCGCCAAACCAGTAGTAGTGGTAGATGACGGCGCCCTCAACTTCGCCGGCATTGACAGCCTTCATGGCTGTGCTGTTGCCCTTGTAGGCCTTGAAGTTTTCCTTCATGGACGTCAACCAGGACAGCGTTGCGTCCTCGCCCTTGAGCTCCAGCATGGCTGAGACGATCGCTTGGAAGTCGGCGCCGGACGGTGACGCAGCCCAGCGGCCCTTCCAGGCGGGATCGGCCAGGTCCATGAGCGACTTGGGCAGCTGGTCAGCCTTCACCTTGGTTGTGTCGTAGGCAAAGACGGTGCTGCGCGCGGCGATGCCAGCCCACTTGTTGGTGGAGGGGCGGTATTGTGCCGGCACCTGCTCCTGGACCTTGGCACTGGTGTCGGCGAAGAGGCCTGCGTTTTCCACCTGCGTCATGGCGGGGGAATTCTCGGTCAGGAACACATCGGCCGGCGACTTGGCGCCCTCTGCGATGATCTGGTTGCTCAGCTCCAGGTCGTCGCCGTTGCGCACGGTGACCTTGATGCCCGTTGCCTTGGTGAATTCATCCACCCACGCCTGGGTCAGCGACTCGTGCTGGGCGTTGTAGACGGTGATCGCGTCAGTGGCTGAGCCTGCTGCGCTGGTGCTCGCCGACGGTGCCGCTGCGCCACTGCAGGCGGCAAGTGCCAGAACGGATACTCCAGCCAGCGCCGTCAAAGCGGCTTTACTGAACTGCGACTTACTAAACTTCATGGGGGCCTCTTCGGGGGTGGAAATAATTAGCCGATGAAAATTGATCGTAATCCATTAGAAGGGCAGGCTAGCCTTATGCGCAACTCAATGTGACGCAGCTCTAGTGGTTTTGCGTCACTTTGAGTGACCAAGCGGCATTACTTGTCAGTAAGTGCCCTTGTTGTGTAAAAGCTCACCGGCCCGGCTGACGTGTTGGCGCACGATCATCGCTTTGATTTCCACGCCGGCTGGCTCACCCAATCCGAGGCGCAGCAAGGCCAGCGCTTCAGCCGTTGCCGCCAGGGCATTGCCGGCGCGTGAGAGTTCGCGATGGACGTCGTTGAGATACCCGCCGTTGCCGGCCGGGATCTCCATGCCCTCACTGGGCCCCTGGGATTGGGCCTGGATGGATATCCGGCGCACTTCTGGCAGAAGATCGGCAAGGCTGTTGGCCAGCTGCACCATTGCCTCATAGTTGCGGGCTGCCTGCCCGGCCGCCTCCGGGGACTCCGCGTCTTCCGGCGCCGCCTCCGCCAGCCCCTCCAGCATTTGATGGAAACGGTCAAGCCCGCGACCAAATCTGTCGTGGACGCGGCGCCACACGCCCTTGCCGAGTTCGGCGTCGTCGCGCCTGGCCTGGCGATTGGCGCTAAAAAATCCCTTGAGCATGCGGGTCAGAGGTACTGTCCGGGGGTGCCGGATTCGGGGCCGTCCTGCAGCGGATCGGTGGCAGGTAAGCCTTGCTGCCCCCCTCTTGCGCGCCGCGGCTCACCATTTTCACCCACCACAACGCCCGGCGCAATCACGGTTCCGGGCGGCAACTGATGCGTGGCAAGCCTGGCGGCGAGCTGCTGGTTCGCCATGACCTGGGCTGCCATCGCCGTCTGGATGCCGTGAAACAAGCCCTCCAGCCATCCCACCAGTTGGGCCTGCGCAATACGCAATTCTGCATCCGAGGGCGCTTTATTATCGGTAAACGGCAGGCTCAGGCGGTGCAGTTCGGCCACAAGTTCCGGGGCCAAGCCGTCCTCAAGTTCGGCAATGGAGCGCTCATGAATTTCGGCCAGGCGGACCCGGGCGGCATCGTCGAGCGGGGCTGCCTTCACTTCATCGAGCAACTGCTTGACCATGGTGCCGATGCGCATCACCTTGGCGGGCTGGTCAACCATGTCGGCGACGCTGAGGCGTTTGGGGGCCTGCCCGTCGCCCGCAGCTGCTCCCGCTCTTTCTCCCGCCAGTGAGGGTGCAATGCTGTCCATGATCTTCCCCTCTGCGGCCAAACCGCTGGCCCGGGTGTGCGCCTTGTCAGTCATAGTGAAAGTCTCTCACGGCGGCGTCCGATCCGTCCCGGGCCCCGCCTGCCGATCTGTGACGCAGTTGTTGCATCGATTTCGCGCTTTTTGGGTGTTTTTAGTGCACCAACTGCGTCATAGATGCCGGTGGCAGGCGCTAGCAACAGCGGCCCTCCGGGTTGGCGTCCTGGCGGTCGGTTTTGTCGCGCCAGAACTCCTTGAGCCCCATGGGCGCCGTGGCGCAACCGGTGGCCCGGTGGTGGTCAAGGTACTTCTCGTAGGAGTCCTCCCCCAGGACACTTTTGAGGTACCTGCTGAGCGCACCCAGTCCCCCGGCCGCCCGGCGCAGCGCTTCCATGGCTAGTGCCCGGACCTTACCGGCTGCTTGCCTGATTCGGCCCATTGCTTCAGGATGGCCTTTTCCGCAGCAGTGGCCGCCATGGACGCCGGAGCGAATATGCGCGAAGCCACCGCGGGGTCTTCCTTGCTGGGTCCACCGCCGGCCTTGATGGAGCGAATGGTGACCATGACCGCCGTCGTAATCACCATGATGGACAGCACCACAAAGATGATGGACAAGGTGCCCTGGACGGCCGAATTCCTGACTACAGCTTCCATGCCCGCCACGGACTTGGCGTTGCCGAACGTGGTCTTTCCGTCGGCCAGGGCCTGCTTGAACGCCAGGTGCTGCGCCCAGTAGCCCACGGCGGGAACCGTGGAGAAGATCTTCTGGAAGGACGCCACCACAGTCACAACTGTGACGAAGACCAGCGGCAGGGCCACCATCCACAGGTACTTGATGTGGGTGTTCTTGGAAACGATTGTCAGGCACACAGCCAGCGCTATGGCGGCCAGGAGCTGGTTGGCGATGCCGAACAGCGGGAACAAGGTGTTGATGCCGCCGAGCGGGTCCGTGACACCCATGATCAGGATGGCACCCCAGCCGGCCACCATGATGCCCGTGGTGATCCACGAGCCCAGGCGCCAGGACGTGTCCTTGAACTTGGGGATGAAGTTGCCAATGGAATCCTGGAGCATGAAGCGGGCCACGCGGGTTCCGGCGTCCACCGCTGTCAGGATGAACAGGGCCTCAAACATGATGGCGAAGTGGTACCAGAAGCTCATCATGGCCTTGCCGCCAGCCACCTGCGCCATGATGTGGGCCAGGCCCTCGGCCAGTGTTGGCGCACCGCCGGTGCGCGACACGATGGACTCCTCGCCGACGTCGGACGCGGTCTGGGCGAGCGTGGCGGCGTCAACGTGCACGCCGGTCAGGCCCAGCGAGTTCACGAAAGCTGCCGCGCCCTCAATGGTGCCGCCGGTGGCCCCCGAGGAGGAGTTCATGGCGAAGTAGATGCCGCGGTCAATGGACAGAGCGGCAACCAGCGCCATGATGGCCACGAAGGATTCCATGAGCATGCCGCCGTAGCCGATGTAGCGGGCCTGGCGTTCCTTCTCGATCAGCTTGGGCGTGGTGCCTGAGGCAATCAGGGCGTGGAAGCCGGACAGGGCGCCACAGGCGATGGTGACAAACAGGAATGGGAACAAGGAGCCGGAGAAGACTGGGCCGTCGGACCGGCCAGCGAACTCGCTAAACGCAGGGACGTTGATTTCGGGGCGGACCAGCACAATGGAGCCGGCCAGCATCACGATGGTGCCGATCTTCATGAACGTGGAGAGGTAGTCGCGCGGGGCCAGCAGCAGCCACACGGGCAGGATCGCCGCAACGAACCCGTAGACGATGACGGCCCAGGCCAGTGTTGTCCTGTCCAAGTGGAAGGCGGCCGCGCCCCACTCGGTGGCGGCAACCATGCCGCCGCCCACAATGGCGGCCAGCAGCAGAACCACGCCAATCAGGGACACTTCCATGACCTTGCCGGGGCGCAGGTAGCGCAGGTACACGCCCATGAACAGGGCGATCGGGATGGTCATGGACACCGAGAACACGCCCCACGGGGATTCGCCCAGCGCGTTGACAACCACCAGGGCCAGGATGGCCACAATGATGATCATGATCAGCAGGGTGGCAATGAGTGCAGCGGTGCCGCCAATGACGCCGAGTTCTTCACGGGCCATCTGGCCCAGTGAACGGCCGCCGCGGCGCATGGAGAAGAAGAGGACAAGGTAGTCCTGCACGGCGCCGGCAAGGACCACACCCACAATGATCCAGATGGTGCCCGGCAGGTAACCCATCTGGGCGGCCAGAATGGGTCCCACCAGGGGGCCTGCGCCGGCAATGGCGGCAAAGTGGTGACCAAAGAGAACGTTGCGGTCAGTGGCCACATAGTCCTTGCCGTCGGCCTTGTATTCGGCCGGGGTGGCCCGCAAGTCATTGGGCCGGATCAGGTACTTTTCAATGACCTTGGAGTAAAAACGGTAGCCGATCAGGTACGTGGACACGGCTGCGAAGACAAACCAGATGGCGTTGACTGATTCTCCGCGAACCACCGCCAAAACAACCCACGCGACACCGCCCAGAAGTGCGATGGCAGCCCAGATGGCTATCTTCAGGGGCGTCCATTTTTGCTTTTCTGCCTCAGCGTCAAGGTCAACCGCCACGGGAGGCAGCTCTGGATCCTGAACAAGAACATCGCCGGGATCGGCAGCCCTCTGTGACGGCAGTGTCATGTTTTTCCCTACGCTAAGACTTAAATATGGCCACTTGACGGTAGCAGTATGATCCGGAGCACACGGCCGGCGTGGCGTGGGTCATGCATGAAAATCTGTCAAAGGTAGTGTTCATGCGACGAACGGCACTTCGCCACACAGCCCACGAAAAAAGCGCCCCGTTCCGCTTCCGGCGCCCGGTTGACGGGGCGCCGGAAGCGGAACGGGGCGCATTCTTGAAGGCAGGCGCCGGACCTTCTACAGCGTCAGCAGCACCTTGCCCACGTGCACGCCGGAATCAAAGTATTCATGCGCGGCGGCAACCTGGGTCAGCGGGAACGTCTTGTCCACCATGGGCTTGACGGCCCCGCTGGCCACCAACGGCCAGACGTTGTCGCGTACGCCTTCCATGATGGCCGTCTTCTCATCCACGGGCCGGGCCCGGAGCGTGGTGCCGATGATGGCGGCGCGCTTGGTGAGCAGCGCACCCAGATTCAGTTCCGCCGTCGCACCTCCCTGCAGGCCAATGACAACCAGCCTGCCGTAGGTGGCCAGCGACTCCACGTTGCGCGCCAAATACTTGGCGCCGACAACGTCGAGAATCACGTTCGCGCCCAGGCCGCCGGTGAATTCTTGGACCCGTTCCACAAAATCCTGGGTACGGTAGTTGACGGCCAGGTCCGCGCCGAGGTAGCCGGTGAGCATGGCGGCCTTCTCGTCACTGCCCGCCGTGGCGATGACGCGGGCGCCCGCAGCCTTCGCCAACTGAATGGCCATGGCGCCGATGCCGCCGGCGCCGCCATGAACCAGCACCGTCTCGCCCGCTTGCAGCTGCGCCGTCATGAACAGGTTCGAGTGCACGGTGGCGGCAACTTCGGGCAGGGCGGCAGCGGTGACCACGTCAATTCCCGCCGGCAGGGGCAGCACCTGGCCCGCCGGAACCGCCACCTGAGCCGCATATCCGCCGCCTGTGAGCAACGCCACAACCTTGTCGCCCAGGCTGAAGGGCTTGGTCACATTCGGACCAAAAGCGGCTATCCGGCCGGAAACTTCCAGGCCCAAAATGTGGGACGCACCCGGCGGCGGCGGGTAGAAACCACGCCGCTGTTGCACGTCAGCGCGGTTGATTCCTGCGGCAACCACGTCAATGAGCACCTCGCCGGGGCCCGGCACCGGAGCTGGCGCCTCGGTGAGAGCCAAAACTTCCGGCCCGCCGGCACCCGTTGTAATAATCGCCTTCATGACCTTCTCCATCGCCTTCAAATACCCGTGAATCTTCGTTGTGCCACTGCTCATTTTGGTGGCACAGCCCTGCTTATGAAACACTACTAGGGTAAGGAAGGTTGTCCGAGCGGCCGATGGAGCTGGTCTTGAAAACCAGTGTGCGGTAACCCCGTACC
>JBDTQM010000029.1:0-26520 GCA_039932175.1 Specibacter sp. | reverse complement strand
CAATGACCCCCATGACCCCCATGACCCGGCAGGAATTGCATTCCTGTGAGCTCCCCGATTCGCCCTAAGTTCACCCCGTGGCGGACAATGGAAGCGTGCCACCCGTAGATTCTTCCCCAGTCACCGCAGCCCGCCCCGTGCCCCCGCTCAGCGAGGGTGCCTTTGCCAACGGCATACGCAGCCGCTGGTGGTGGTTGGCGCTGGCCGCTGCCATGGCCGGCGTGGTGGGTTCACTGCTGTGGACGGGCGCCACCGCCGTGCAACAGCTGGCCGATCCCGGAGCATTTACCCGCTGGGGCCTGCCACTTGTCACCACCATCCACAACTTGGCGCTGTCCACAGTCATTGGCGCCCTGGTGTTCGCCGTCGTGATCCTGCCCAAGGACCGCACGTCGCACCGGCCGCACTCCGGCCGCCAAAAAGAAGATGCAGCCAAGCGCGCGCCAGCCCCCGAGCACCCGGCGTTCACCCGAGCCATGAAGCTGGCCATGGTTGCAGGCGGGGTGTGGACCGTGTCCGCGATAGGCGTTCTTGTCCTAACGTACTCAAGCATCTCGGGTCTGCCCTTGGCCGGCACGGAGGAATACAGCAAAATGCTGGTGTTCTTCATGACGGAACTTCCCGTGGGCCAGGCCTGGCTCATGATCACCATCATCGCCGCGGTTGTCACCACCCTTGTCATTGGCCTGCGCAACATCAGCTCCCTGGCCGTGCCACTGGTCCTGTCGCTGCTCGCCTTTGTCCCGCAGGCCCTGATTGGCCACTCGGCCTCCAGCGCCGATCACGAGGGCGCCGTGAATTCGCTGTTCCTGCACATCACCGGCGCCTCTCTCTGGGTGGGCGGCATCATTGTCCTGGTGGTGGTTTCGGGCGTTCTGGGCAAAATCACCGCCCAAACCCTCCAACGGTTCTCCGCCCTGGCCATCTTCGCGTTTGTGGCTGTGGCGGGCTCGGGCGTCATCAACGCCTCGATCCGCATCACCAGCTGGCACGACCTCTTCTACTCCTCCTACGGCCAGCTGATCCTGGCCAAATCCGCCGGCACCATTGTGCTGGGCGTCATTGGCTACATGCACCGCGCCTGGATCATCCCGCGGCTTCGTGGCGGTGCGAAAAGTGCGACGGCGGCAGGCACCCGCCGCTTGTTGTGGCAGTTGATCTTCGGCGAACTTTTGATCATGGGCGCCGTCAGTGGCATTGCTGTGGGCCTGAGCCGTTCGG
The DNA here is from genome assembly GCA_039932175.1 of Specibacter sp. Classification (GTDB taxonomy): domain Bacteria; phylum Actinomycetota; class Actinomycetes; order Actinomycetales; family Micrococcaceae; genus Specibacter. The sequence goes on along the minus strand of JBDTQM010000029.1, from coordinate 25,299 downwards.
CCCCGCCGCAGTCGCGTGAATTGGCGCAGGAAGCACTTTCCCCCGCCGAGATTCTCACCGGCTACCCGCTGCCGCCGGAACTCGAGTTTTCCCGCTGGTTCACCGAATGGCGGCTGGACTGGCTGTGGATTGCGTTCGCCATCCTGGCCGGCGCTGCCTACATCTCAGGCATTGTGAAGTTGCGCCGTCGCGGCGACAAATGGTCCGTGCTGCGCAGCGCCTCCTGGTTTGCGGGCTTGCTGGCCCTTGTCTACATCACCTCCGGCGGCCCCGCCGTGTACGGAGCCGTGCTGTTCAGCGCGCACATGGTGGAGCACATGGCCTTGATGGTCATAGCCCCGCTGTTCCTGGCCCTGGGATCACCCGTCTCCCTGGCGCTGCAGGCCCTGACACCGCGCCGGGACGGTTCCCGCGGCATCCGCGAATGGATTTTGGTGCTGGTCCATTCCAAGTTCTCCAAGGTCGTCACGCACCCACTGTTTGCGGCGGCGAACTTCTCCGGCAGTTTAGTGTTGTTTTACTACTCGCCCGCGTTCAACTTGGCCATGCGCTACCACGTGGGCCATGAGCTCATGATTGTGCACTTCACGCTGACGGGCTACATCTTCGTCCAAAGCATGATTGGCGCCGACCCGCTGCCCGCACGTGCACCCTACCCCTTCAGGCTCCTGCTGCTGTTGGCCACCATGGCCTTCCACGCGTTCTTCGGTGTGTCCTTGATGATGGCCACCTCGCTGCTATCGGGGGAATACTTTGGCAACATGGGCCGGCCCTGGGGCGACGACGCCCTGACTGACCAGCAAACAGCCGGCGGCATCGCCTGGGGTGTGGGCGAAATCCCCACACTTGCCATCGCCATGGGGGTGGCGTACATGTGGTCCCGCTCCGACGCCAGGGAGACAAAGCGCAAGGACAGGGCGGCGGACAGGAATAAGGACGCCGAGCTGGGCGCTTACAATGACATGTTTGCACAATTGGCGGCGCGCGATGACGCCATGGCGGCATCGCACCAGGGACCTGGCCGGCCGCAGCCATTGCACAAGGACAGCACTACGAGCAGCACCCCCAGCAGCAACCCAGTGACAACGAGTGAGCCGGAGACCCCGGCCGGTACGCAAGGAGAAACGCCCTAGTGGATTCCGCAACGAAAACCAGCACGGTCCGGGTACGGGCATCGGAATTGGAAGGCCGCGGCTGGTTGAACACCGGCGGCGCCGAGCTGAACTTGGAAAAGCTGCGCGGCAAGATTGTCATCCTGGATTTCTGGACGTTCTGCTGCATCAACTGCCTGCACGTGCTTGATGAGCTGCGCCCCCTGGAGGAGCAGTACAAGAACGTGCTGGTCACTGTGGGCGTGCATTCGCCCAAGTTTGAGCATGAAGCGGATCCCGTGGCGCTGGCCGCGGCCGTGGAACGCTACGACATCCACCACCCCGTGCTGGATGATCCTGAGCTGGTGACCTGGCAGGCATACTCGGCCCGGGCCTGGCCCACACTGGTTGTGGTGGATCCCGAGGGCTACATTGTGGCGCACCTGTCCGGCGAGGGCCACGCAGCAGGGCTGGAATCACTGATCCCGGAACTCATTGCCGAGCACGAGGCCAAAGGCACACTGCACCGCGGCGACGGACCCTACGTTGCCCCCGAGCCTGTGTCCCGTGATCTGCGCTTCCCCGGAAAGGTCCTGCCCCTGAGCGGGGGTACGTTCTTGGTCTCCGACACCGGCCACCACCGCCTGGTCGAAATGGCCGCTGACCTTAGCACAGTGGTCCGCACCATCGGCTCCGGGGCCAAGGGTTTTCTGGACGGAACGGCGGCCGACGCACAGTTCAATGAACCTCAGGGCCTGGCCCTGCTGCCGGCCGAGCTGGCAGCGGCACTCGGGTACGACGTCGTCGTGGCTGACTCGGTGAACCACCGCCTGCGCGGGATCACCCTGGCTACCGGCGAGGTCCGCACGGTTGCCGGCAACGGTGTGCAGCGGCTCCTGGAGGCCGGCCCGGCCCGCGTGAACGACGACGGCGCCAGCACCTCCGCGGCTGATCTTGGCACCGCGCCCCTTGAGGTGGCATTGTCCTCACCGTGGGATGTGGCGTATTCATCGGCGTTGCAGGCGGTTGTCCTTGCCATGGCCGGCACGCACCAGATCTTCGGCTTTGACCCGTCCACGGGCGCCGTCAGCATTGTTGCCGGCAACGGTTTGGAAGGTTTGCTGGACGGCCCGGGGGAGCAGGCCTGGTTTGCCCAGTCCTCCGGCATCACCGAGGACGCGCAAGGCAACATTTGGGTTGCCGACTCCGAAACCTCCGCCCTGCGGGTGCTGAAATTCGCCGATGACGGCGCAGTCACGGTGGAAACAGCCATCGGCGAGGGCCTGTTCGACTTTGGCTTCCGCGACGGCGACGCCGGCCAGGCCCGCCTGCAGCATCCCCTCGGCGTGGCTGTGCTGCCCGACGGTTCGGTGGCCATTGCCGACACCTACAACGGCGCCGTGCGCCGCTACGACCCCGCCACGAAGCAGGTCAGCACGCTGGCCCGCGGCCTGGCGGAGCCCAGCGATGTACTGCTCGATGAGACCGGCGAGGTGCCGCTGCTCATTGTTGTTGAGGCCAACAAGCACCAGCTCATCCGCCTGCCGCTACCCAAGAATGCGCTCCAGGTGGATGAAGGGGCAGTCCAGACGCACCGCCCCAAGACACCCGTTGCACCCGGCGAGCTGGCGCTGACCATCCGCTTCTCCGCGCCGACTGGACAGAAACTCGATGACCGCTGGGGCGACCCCACCCAGCTGAAGGTCTCCTCGACGCCGCCGGAGCTCCTGCTCAGCGGCGGGGGAACCTCCGTGGGCTTGGCGCGGACGTTGGTGCTGTCAGCCGATGTGCCCGAGGGGATCTTGCACCTTACTGCCCGCGCCGCAGCATGCGACGGTCCCGAGGATGCCAATGGTGAGATTCCCGACCATGCAGCCTGCCACCTGTACCAGCAGGACTGGGGCATCCCGGTGCTGATGAGTGCCGACGGGACCAACGAACTCGCCTTGGACCTGCGCGGGCTCTAGTGCGCCCCTGATCCACAAGCGCGCCAGAATGATGGGCGCGTGCCGGACTGCTGTTGAACTGCAGCTCGGCACGCACCCACAACGCGGCGCGGCCGGAGCGTCGAAAAAGTCTTGACAACGTGATCAGACAGTCCTAGCTTTAAATAGTCAACCAATTGGTTGATAAAGATAAAGGTTGATTATGCAGGAATTTGACGAGCGGGATGCCGCCCTGGACAAGGCGTTTCTTGCTTTGGCCGACCCGGTACGGCGCAGAATCATTGCCCGGCTGTCCCGGAGCTCGGCCACCGTCAATGAATTGGCGGAACCGTTCCAGATGACCAAGCAGGCCGTGTCCAAGCACATTCAGGTCTTGGAACATGGCGGCCTCATCACTCGAAGCCGGGACGGGCAGCGGCGCCCCTGCCATCTGGCGCCCGGGGCCCTGGAAGAACTGACTGCATGGATTGACTCCTACCGGTTGGTGGCCGAGGCACGGTTTCGCCGTCTCGACTCCCTGCTGGGGACCATGAACAACAACGCACAGAAAGAAGAGCCATCATGACCACTCACCATGACCTGGTTGTTGCGGCAGCCCCGGCTGTCCCGTTTGTGACCATGGAGCGGGAGATCGATGCCACGGTTGCCGATGTGTACCGCGCCTACACGGAGCCGGCACTGCTGGTGCAGTGGATGGGGCCGCGGGGGATGGCAATGGATGTCACCGAGCACCAGATGAGGGTTGGCGGACGCTGGGCCTTCACCCACACGGATGAGCAGGGAAACGTGTACGGCTTCCGGGGTGTGTTCCATCAGGTGCTGCCCAACGAACAAATTGTGCAGACCTTCGAGTTTGACGGATACCCCGGCCACGTCAGCCTGGAGCGGGTCACCCTGGAAGATTTAGGCGGCCGCACCCTGATCCGCACCCACTCCGTCTTCCAGTCGCAGGAGGACCGTGACGGCATGGTTGCGTCCGGGATGGAACGCGGTGTCCGCGAAGGGTACGAACGCCTGGAGGAACTGTTGGGCGTCAGCCCCGCAGTTTCCTAGTCGGCCAGCTGAGGGGTCACCACAACTGTTGTTCCGGTGATGGAGAGCTTGGCGTTGAAGGCAAAGTCGTCGGCACTCTTCACCGGGGCCACCAGGCCGCTAAACAAGTCCTGTTCGGTGTATTCCACCTGCGCCTTCACGCTCAGCGGGGCCATGATCCACTGGCCGCCATAGGGTGAAATGGTGATGGCCGGGTACTCCAGAATGGACCATTTCACGGCTGAAACCACCCGGTTGTTGGTGGCCGCGTTCAGGGGGCAGCCCGTGGGCATGAGGACAGCCTGTTTGGCGCAGGCGTCCAGGTACTTGCGGATGGTGCCGTCCACCTGGGCCAGCAGATCGCTGGTGGGTCCGGTGGAAAGTCCGACGGCGGGGATGGGCTGTCCGGGGCCGATCACCTGCCGCGTGACCGGTGCCGCGGCAAAGAGCTCCGACCGGTATTCCAGTTCGTAGCTGCCGGGATAAAACACGGCGAAGGAGTTTTTGCCGTCGGGCATGTTGGCGGCTGCGCCGTTGATGCTGGCCTGGTTGGCGTTGACCACTGAGGCGTTGATGGTGGGCAGGGTGCCCGGGAGCATTGTCCAGCTGTCAAAGAACAGCCAATGCTTGGGCCCCTGGGTGAGGGTGAAGTCCGTCCTGAACGGGGCATTGCCCATGGTGTAGTTCACTGTCACAATTTTTTGATTGTCCGAGGAAGTAACCGCCTCGCCAATGCTCACGTTTTTCAGGGCGTCCTGGGATTTTTCCAGTGCTTCGCCGTCGAGGGCAGCAGCGTCCGCACTGGGAACCTTGGCCTGCAACAGTCCCAGCGCCTTGGCGCCGTCGCCGGCCTTGAGGGCATCCAAATAGTTGGCTACTGTCTTCTCCGGACCAAATTCCCGGCTGTTGACAATCGAGATGGTCACGATGGAAGCGGCGACGGCAAGCATCAACAGCAGCAGCCATGCTGCCGCAATCTTGATGAGCTTTGTCCCGTCCTTCACGCGGTCAACTGTACCGGCAACGGGTGCAAGGGCCGGAATCGGGGGTTCTGTGGCGTCCGCCATGGGCGTATGCCTTCCCCTCCCTAGACCCTCTCGCAGCAATGGCTACTTTTCTCTTGACGCTATCGCAGCAATGGCTAATAATTGGGCGACGCTATCGCACTGCTCACGACCTCCGGCATCGCTGGCTGGTACGTGCCGTGGCGGCCGGCCAGGCCCAACCATTGCGACAGCGTCAGCGAAAAGCCAACCATTGCTGCGATAACGTGGAGGGTGCGGGGGTCAGCGGCGGCGTTTCCGCGGTGCCGTGCCAAAGATGTCGCGCATGAGGTTTCGGCCCAGGGACGAGCCCATGGAGCGGACCATGCTTTTGAGTCCGCCGCCGAGAGCCCCGCCCAAGGCGCCGATCATGTCCGAGGCCATTGTGCCGTCGTTGTTCGGGGCGGGAAGCGAAGCCGGGGGAGGCGGCGGCGGGGGCGTCCCCACGGCCGGGCCGGTGCTGGGCGGCGGAGCTGCGGGGGTCTGCAACTTTTCAAAGGCGGAGACCGGGTCTACGGCCGTCCCGTAGGCGGGCAGCAGGGCCGAGGCCGCAATGACGGCCTTGACCGTGTCCTCGGAGCTGGGGCCCATGAGCGATCCTGGCGCGCGCAGCCGGGTCAACGCCACGGGGGTTGGTGCACCGTTTTCGTTCATGACGGTCACCACAGCCTCACCTATGCCCGCATTGGTCAGCACTTCCTCGAGGTCGTAGCTGTTGATGGGGAAAGTGGAGACGGTTGCCTTCAGGGCCTTGGCGTCCTCCGGGGTGAAGGCGCGTAGGGCGTGCTGGACGCGGTTGGCCAGCTGCGCCAGCACGTCGGCCGGAACATCCTTGGGGGTTTGGGTGACAAAGAAGATGCCAACCCCCTTGGAACGAATCAGGCGCACCGTCTGGGTGATGGCATTCAGGAACGCCTTGCTGGCGCCGTTGAACAACAGGTGGGCCTCGTCGAAGAAGAACACCAGCTTGGGCTTGTCCAGGTCGCCCACCTCCGGCAAATCCCGGAACAGATCGGCCAGCAGCCACATGAGGAAGGTGGAGAACAACAGCGGCTTGTCCTGGATGCTGGGCAGCTCAAGGCATGTGATGACGCCGCGACCGTCGGTGGCTGTGCGCAGCAGCTCGGCCGTGTCGAACTCGGGCATGCCGAAGAATTCGCCCATGCCCTGGGCGTCAAGGGTGATCAGGTTACGCAGAATGACGCCGGCCGTGGCCTTGGACAGCCCGCCGAGCTCGGCCAGGTCCTCCTTGCCCTCGTTGGAGCTGAGGAATTGGACCACTGCACGCAGGTCCTTCAGGTCGTACAGCTCAAGGCCCTTGGTATCTGCATAGTGGAAGACCAATTGCAGGCTGGATTCCTGTGTTTCGTTCAAATCCAGCACGCGGGCCAGCAGGATGGGGCCAAAGGAGGTGATGGTGGCGCGCACGGGAACCCCGTTGCCATTGCCGCCCAAGGCCAAAAATTCCACCGGGAACGCCTTCGATTCCCATTGCTGTCCCAGCGCCTGGGTTCGGGCGGTGAGCTTTTCGCTGCCTTCGGCGGCAGTGGCCAGCCCGGTGAGATCGCCCTTGATGTCTGCCATGAACACGGGCACGCCCGCGCTGGAGAGTTGCTCGGCGATCATGTGCAGGGTGACTGTCTTGCCAGTTCCTGTGGCTCCGGCCACCAGGCCGTGCCTGTTCATCATGGCCAGAGGCAAGCTCACCTGCGCCTCGGGATGGATCCCGCCGTCCACCATGGCGGCGCCGAGTGCAATGGAGGAGCCGGCAAACGTGTAGCCGGCCTGTAGCTGGGCAATCAACTCTGCTGGGGTCTTGGTAGCCATAGCGACAGCGTACCGTGGCTCTCATTCCGTGGGTGGAGAATGCGTTATATGTTCCCGGTTTCTTTTCCCAGGCCACGGATCAGCCCAGTGCCTCAGCCCAGCAGGAACGCCACGGCGAACATGGCCGGAATGGCCAGAACTGTTGTGAGCAGCACTGTGTCCTTGGCGACGGTGACACCCACTTGGTAGCGCTGGGCCGTGACGTAGACGTTTTGTGCCGTGGGCAGGGCTGCTGCCACCACCACTGCGAACAGTGCCGCCCCGCTCATGCCCAGGGCAAAGTGCCCCAGCAGGAAGGCGACGCACGGGTGAACCACCAGTTTGAAGCCTGTGGCCACCAAGATGTCGGCCCGCCGCCCGTCACTGGCGGCCAGGGGTTTGCTGGCGCCCAGGGACATGCCGAACGCTATCAAGATGGCGGGAATGGCTGCGCCACCAATGAGATGGATGGGTTCGGCCACCAGGTTTGGCAGCTGCCAGCCCGTGGCGGCCAGGACAAGTCCCACAACAGTTCCCAGAATCATCGGATTGCGGAAGATCTGCAGGAGTACGCGGCCGGGAGTGGCACCGCGGCCGCTGGTGAGACTGTCCAGCAGCAACAAATAAAAGGGCGTGTAGAAGGCCAGCTGGAACACCAACACCGGCGCTATCAGGGCGGCATCACCCAGGACGTAGGCTGCAATGGGGATGCCAAGGTTGGCGGCGTTGGCCGTGGAGGAGGACATGGCCGAAAGCAGCGATTCGGCCAAGGGTCGTTTGAAGAATAATTTGACGATGACGATGAACGTGCCGCCGGTGATCACGGCTGCCAGCGCCGCCACCAGGAGGGGTTCGGCAAACACGGTTTTTAGTTCGGCCCGGGCCAAGGTTTCAACCAGCAGGGCTGGGCTGGCCACAAAGAATGACAGCCTGCTCAGAACCAGCTGCGCATTCTCGCCCAAAATCTTTTGCCGGCCCACAAACCAGCCCACCAGGATCACCAGCCAGACCACCGAGAATCCCTCGATGACGGCTAGCACGGCTGTCCCGGGCTGGGAATGTTTTGTGGTGGCACCCAATGAGCCTATGCAGGGAACACCCATTGCCGGCAATGCCCGGCCGGAAACCATGTCACATCGTCACAACTGCGCTTTAACGGCTTGTGGGCGGTTCCGGAACCGCCCACAAGCCGTTAAAGCGCATAAATGCGAAGAAGGACCTATATTTGGGCCATGGCGGGGCGCAGGAGGCCCTCGGTGACGGCCTCTGCCGGGTCGGTGCCCAAGTGGACGATCTGGTTTTGCGCATCGACGTGCACCACGGAGGGCAAAAAGTCCCTGGCTTCGGCTGTGGACATTTGGGCGTAGGTCATCAAGATGACCAGGTCGCCAACACCCACCAAGTGGGCTGCTGCGCCGTTGATGCCAATGACGCCGGAACCACGAACACCGGCAATGGTGTAGGTTTCCAGGCGGGCGCCGTTGGTGATATCCACAATGGAGACCATCTCGCCGGGCAGAATGTCAGCAGCGTCGAGAAGGTCCGCATCAACTGTCACGGAGCCGACGTAGTGCAGATCGGCGTGGGTGACTGTGGCACGGTGGATCTTGGACTTAAACATGGTTCGCATCATAACGGCACAAGTCTACCGCTGTTGGGTTCGGATGCGCTGTGAGATTAGTTACCGACGGCCGTCCGGCCGCCCGGCTCGAGCCAGACGGTGAGCCGCAAGGGGGTCAGCGGCGCCCCACGGGTGTGAGTTTGCGGCCCATGATGGCCTGGGTCAGGGCATCCACCACATCCGTGTTGGCCAGCGGGTTGCGAATCAGCGTGAAATCCACATCTCCCACGGGAGGCAGGTCAAAGCGTTTGGTGATGACCTTGAGGTCTTCCGGGACCAACGACGTCGGCATGACAGCAACGCCGATGCCCGCACGCAGCGCTGCGAGGACTCCGCTGATTTGCTTGGTGGTGCAGCTAACCTGCCAGGTGCGGCCCACATTTTCCAGGGCGTCCAAGGCAAGTTTCCGGCTCAGGCTCGGCGCGGGGTAAACAATCACGGGAACGGGTGCGCTCGGTTCCAACACGGTTTGTTCCAAACCTACCCAGGCGAAGGTGTCCTGCTTGACCACTTCGCCTTCCTGGGCCCCGGACACCCACTTCACAAACACCAAGTCCAGTGCGCCGGATTTCAGCCTGCGGTGCAGCTGGTCGCTCTGGCTCACAGTGAGTTCCAAATTGATGTGGGGATACAGCTGGCGGAACTCGCGCAAAATGCGGGGCAGGCCCGTGATGGCCAGGTCGTCTGCCATGCCAAAACGAAGCTTTCCGCGCATGGCGGCGCCGGAGAAGTAGCGGCTGGCAACATCGTTGGCGGCCAGGATGGTGCGGGCAAAGCCGGCCATGGCGTCCCCGTTGTCCGTGAGGCGCACTTCGCGGGTGTCGCGGGAAACAAGAATCCGGCCCGCCGCAAGTTCCAGCTTGCGCACGTGCTGGCTCACGGTGGGCTGGCTGATGCCCAGGCGCCCGGCGGCCCTGGTGAAATTGCGTGTTTCAGCCACGGCCAGAAAACTCCTGAGCTGCACGGGGTCAAAAGTGGGGGCATCGGACATGGTGCAGCTCCTGGGAACTATTACAAAGCTCAATAGTATTTATTGCCATCATATACTTTCAGCATAATTAGTTCCGGCCTAGTGTTAAAAGGGTAAATCCCCATGAACCTCAAGTCTCAGGATCAAAGCCTTGACGCCCCCATCAGCACCTGTGAATGCTGCCCTGACCGCCCCCATCAACCTAGTGACTGCCCGCCCGGCGTGGAGTCAAACATTTTCCTCGCTGAAAATCCGCAATTACCGCATCTTTGCCTCCGCCAACCTTCTGGCAGTCATCGCCGTGTGGATGCAGCGCGTGGCCCAGGACTGGATGGTGTTGGAGCTCTCGGGCTCGGTGACAGCCGTTGGCATTACAGTCTTCATGCAATTCATCCCCTCCCTCCTGCTCATGCCGCTGGGCGGCATCCTGGCCGACAGGTACTCCAAACGCCGGATCCTGATCATCAGCCAAAGCGCCGCCGGTGTCCTTGCCGCCGTCATGGCGTTGCTGGCACTCACGGGACGTCTTGAGGTCTGGCACATCTATGTCATTGCCTTTGTGCTGGGTTTGGTGGTGGTGGCCGACCAGCCCGCACGCCAGGTCTTCGTCAACGAATTGGTGGGCCCGCGCCAACTTCGCAACGCCATCAGCTTGAACTCCTCCATTTTCCAGCTGGGCGGCATGATCGGCCCGGCCGTCAGCGGTGTCCTGATCATGGCCGTGGGCGGAGGGTGGGCCTTTGCCGTCAACGCTGTGGCGTGCGCCGTCACGGTGGTCTCGCTGTTCTTGATCCGCACGGATGAGCTGGTGAAGATGCCGCCGGTGAAACGCGCCAAGGGCCAGCTCATGGAAGGTGTCAGGTACGCCCTGGGCAAGCCCACCATCTTCTTCCCGGCTGCCATGGCGGCAGTGTTTGCCGTGTTTGGTTTGAGCTTGGCCGTGCTGATGGCCGCCTATGCCAATACAGTGTTCGACGCCGGTGCCGGAGGCTACGGCCTGCTGAACACCTTGGTTGCGCTTGGCGCACTGGGCGGTGCGCTGGCCTCCACCCGCATCGCCACCTTGCGCCTGCGCGGTGTCATGGCGGCCGCCGGCGCCTACGGTGTGGTGTTGATGCTGGCCTCGTTTGCGCCCAGCATGGCAACTTTTGGTGCCGTCATGGTGGTGGCCGGATTTGCTTCGCTGCTGTTTCTGACCAGTGCAAACCAGCTGGTGCAAATGTCCACCAATGTGCTCATTCGCGGGCGCGTCATGAGCCTGTACATCATGGTGCTCATTGGCGGGCAGGCCTTGGGCGGTCCGCTCATGGGCTGGCTGGCCGAGCATTGGGGCGTGCAGGGGGCGACGCTCGTTGCCGGTGGCATGCCTGCCCTGGCCGCCGTGGTGATTGGGCTGGTCCTGGCCAAACGCGGGCAGCTGGCCTTGAAGGTGAATCTGCGCAGTGCACGCCGGCCGGTGTTCATTGTGCCCAAGGCGGGCTGAGCCCTTGCTCCGGGGCGGGCTGGCATGAGCCGGACCCGCCCGCCGTGCCGTTACTTGCTGGCGCCTGCCGGGGGACCCAGAAAGCTGTGGAGTGAATCCGCCACGGCCGCCACGTCGCGCAGTTCGCATTCCCACACTGTCATGGCCGCCCATCCGCCATCGGCAAGCCCGGCAAGTGCCTGGCTGTCCCGCTCCACTGTTCGCATCCGTTTGGCAGCCCAAAAGCCGGCGTTCGTTGCAGGGTTGTGCGTTCCGTTGGGGCAGCTGTGTGAGTGCCAAAAGCAGCCGTTTACAAAGATGACCTGGTGCCGGCCGCGAAAGACCAGATCCGGCGTGCCCGGCAGGTCCGCAGCGTGGAGCCGGTAACGGTAACCCTCGGCATACAGGAGCCGGCGGACCAGCATTTCGGGTTTGGTGTCCTTGCCGCGGATGCGCGACATGACCCGGTGGCGCTGTTCGGTGGTCAGTGAATCAACCATGGATTAATGCTACGCGCTGATTCCTTGCAGGGCGCGGAGCAATGTTCACAGTGCCGGGACGGAGCTTTCCGGGGCAAACGGGTCTAAAGTTAACGTACGAAAGTTCTTTTTCGGTTTCCTTTGCCGGCTTTGACGCGGTCGACCCTGACCTGCCGGTGACACCATGCAAACCCCCGATAGCCCCACATCTGCCGCCGCGGCGCTGCTCCGGCGTTCAGCACACCCCAATCCCGTCACCCAGTCCTATGCCGTGCTGCTGAAAACAGTGCGTGCCGCAGGACTCATGCGCCGGCGTCGAAGGTTTTATGGGCTGGTGTTTGCCGTTCTTTTGCTGGTTCTTGCCGCGGCGGGCACCGGTTTTGTGGTGTTGGGCCACACCTGGTTCCAGCTGCTGATCGCTGCCTTGTTGGGCGTGTTGTTCACACAGTTTGCTTTCCTGGCCCATGAGGCAGCGCACCATCAGGTGTTTGCCTCGGGCTGGGCCAATGACTGGACGGCCCGGATCCTGGGGCCGCTGCTGGTGGGCATGAGTTACGCCATGTGGGTCAAGAAGCACACGGCCCACCACCAGAACCCCAATGTGGTGGGCAAGGACCCGGACATTGAGACGGGCGTGGTGGCCTTTTACGAGGAAGGCGCCGCCACCAAGCGCGGCTTTGCCGCTGTCGTCACGCGCCATCAGGGCTACCTGCTGTTTCCGCTGATCTTGTTCCTGGGCTTCAGCCTGGTACTTGACTCGGCCAAGACACTATTTGGCAGGCGCGGGGTTCGGTTCAGGTATGTGGAGATCGGTCTGCTGGTGCTGCGTTTTGGCCTGTACCTGGCGGCGCTGTTCGTGATGCTGCCGTGGGGGATGGCCTTGGCCTTTGTGGGCGTGCAAATGGGCGTGTTTGGTTTCTACATGGGAGCCTCGTTTGCCCCCAACCACAAGGGCATGCCCGTTCTGGCGGCCGGGCGCCGGGTGGACTTTTTGACCCGGCAAGTGGTGACCAGCCGCAATATTCGGGGGGGCTTCTTCATGGACACGCTCATGGGCGGGCTGAACCGCCAAGTGGAGCACCATCTGTTCCCCGACATGGCCCGGCCGGAGCTGCGCCGGGCCAATGCGTTGGTGTTGGCTGTGTGCCAAGAGAACGGCATACCTTTTACCGAGACCGGCCTGCTGGCGTCCTACCGCATAGTGGTGGACTACTTGAACCGGGTGGGCCTGTCAGCCGTGGATCCCTTTGAATGCCCGCTTTTGCGGCGGTACAGGTGACGCTCCGGTAAATAGGCAGAAAGCTACGCCTGCGTCAGCGGCAGGTGCGGGTATTCATTCTGCCGCCGCTGGAACTCCAGTATCGCCGGGTTGATGATCACGCCGTCGGCAATTTCAACGGCGCGGGAAATGGTGTCATGGTTCTGCCATTCGCCGGGGCCGGCCAGAACAGGCTCAATGAAGGGCATCAACGCTTCACTGATCTCCCAGGTGGCCGAGTTCCACAAGTAGCTGGGGCTGTGGTCCACGGCGTAGTAGTTGATGTTGTTGCCCACGGTGAACATGGGATTCAGGAAGCTTGTGCTGCGGGCCCAGCTAAAGCCCATGCCCTCATCGCAGGAAACATCAACAATCAAACTGCCCGGCCGAAACGCGTCCAGGTCCGCTTCGGTCACATACGTCATCGGGTCGTTGGGGTCCTGCAAGGTGCAATTGACAACAACATCCGCCTCGGCCAGGAACTCGCTCAGGGGCACGTCGCCGTCCTCGAGCATCACAAAACCCTTATAGGGCGCCTCGGTGGCGAAATCAAACTGCACCATTTCCGCCGAATGGATGGGCGCTGCCACGGCTGCCACATTGCGGCTGGTCAAGACCTGCACGTCGTGGATGCCCAGGGCCTTCAAGGCCGTCACGGCGCCGCGGGCCGTGGCCCCGAAACCAATGACAACCGCCTTGAGCCGGCGCCCGTAGTCGCCGGTGGAACCGGTCAGGGCCAGCGAGTGCAGCACCGATGCGTAGCCGGCCAGCTCGTTGTTCTTGTGGAAGACATGCAGCCCAAAACCGCCGTCGGAAGCCCAATGGTTCATGGCCTCGAAGGCGATCAGCGTTAACTTCTTGTCAATGGCCAGCTGGGTGATGGCCCGGTCCTGGACGCAGTGCGGCCAGCCCCACAGGATTTGGCCGTCCTTCAGCTCTGCCAAGTCCTGGGCCTGCGGCTTGGGCAAAAGGATGACATCCGCGGTCTCAATGACCTGCGCGCGGGGAGCCACCGTGCCCACCAAGGTGGCCAATTCGGCGTCGGACACGCCAAAGGGCACACCATAGCCAACTTCGACGACCATGCGCCCACGGATGCTCTCGTCTATGCGGGAGAAGTGTTCGGGATGGATGGGGGCCCGGCGTTCATCGGGCTTCCGGGACACACCCAGAACGCCCAGGCGCAGTTCGGTGGAAATGGGCGTGCTTGACTGCAAATGTTCGGACATCGTGTGCTCCTTTACGCAGAAACCCTGCTGGGCCCTTCTTCTCTGACCCTACACGCAATGACTTGGAGCACATTCGGCCAGCCAAATCGAACCACAAATAAGACAAAAAATGCTGCCCCCAAGCAAAAGTTTGGGGACAGCATCTGTCTGAATCTGAGCGGGCGACGGGAATCGAACCCGCGTATCGAGCTTGGGAAGCTAGCGCTCTACCATTGAGCTACGCCCGCATTGAAACATCCGCAGCCTGAGGCTGCCTTGTTCCGCTATTGATTCTAGCCCGTGCGCAAGGGTGCTTTGGACCATTGACACGCGCTAACCGGCCCGGCCTTTGCCGGGCTTGCGCACCGGGCCGGTGTGCGAAGGGGGCAACTAGTTAATAATGGAGGCCTTGACGGCCGCGAATTCGGAGTCGGTCAGGGCGCCCGACGCGTGCAGGGCTGCCAGGCGTTCCAATTTGCTCAACAAATCATCGGCCGGTGCGGGGGCTGCCACCGGCATTGGCAGCACCTGGCCCTGCTGGGCCTGCTGTGCCAAGGCGGCCTGCTCGGCTGCCTGTTGCTGGGTTGCCTGTTGCTCGGCTGCCCTGGCATTGACGGCGTTGCTGGCAGCCGTGGCCGTTCCGGAAATAACGGCTGTGCGGGCGGCTGTGCCCAATAGGGAGGGACGGTTACGTCTGCCAAAAGCCATGGTGTTCTCCTTGAATGAGTACCGGTGGGCCACAGGCCCGCGGTTGCACTCATCATACGACGGGACACAGGAACTCTGTCCCAGGCAGTACGTTTCGTGACGGCGTCGAACCCGCCTAAAAAACCGGCTCGGGTTTTTTGCCTTGGAACAGTGCCACCACGGGTTCCACATACCTGGCGGCGACGGGGCCGCTGACAGCCATGATGAGCACATAGGTGGTGGCAAGCGCCGCCAACTCGATCGGCACAACCCCCGAGGCCACTGCCAGGCCAGCAATGACAATGGAGAATTCGCCGCGCGCAATCAAGGCGGCGCCGGCCCGGGCGCGACCGGGCACACCAATGCCCTGCCGCCCCGCCGCCCACCAGCCGGTGGCCATCTTGGTAATGGTGGTGACCAGGGCAAGCAAGAGTGCAATCCCCAGCACCGGCGGGATGGTGCGGGGGTCCGTATTAAGGCCAAAGAGCACAAAGAACATTGCGGCGAAGAGGTCGCGCAAGGGCTCAAGAACCCGCGTGGCATTCTCGGCCGTACCGCCGGAAATCGCGATGCCGAGCAGGAATGCGCCCACGGCGGCGGAAACTTGCAGGGCCGAGGCCAGGCCCGCCACGAGCAGCGCGGCGCCGAGGAGCTTAAGCAGGAAGGATTCCCTATCGGGGCTGTCCAAAACGTTCGACATCAAGTGCCCGTAGCGCAAGGCGCCGACCAGTACCAGCGTGATGACTGCCAGCGAAATTCCCAGGGCCGTCAGCCCGCCAACGAAGGAGACTCCCGCCAGAACTGCCGTCAGGATGGGCAGGTATGCGGCCATGGCCAGGTCTTCAATGACCAAGATGGAGAGAACGACTGGTGTCTCCCTGTTGCCCAGGCGGCCCAGATCGCCCAAGACTTTGGCAATGATGCCGGAGGAGGAACTGTAAGTGACACCAGCCATGACCAAGGCGCCCACAGGGCCCCAGCCAAGAAGCAGGGCCACGGCAACGCCCGGGAGCATGTTCAGCACCAGATCCACGGCGCCGGCCATCCACGACTGCTTCAGCCCCGTGACAAGCTCCTTGGCAGTATATTCCAAGCCGAGCATAAGCAACAGCAGGATCACGCCAATTTCACTGGCTATGTGGGCAAAGTCCTCAATGCCGGCAAAATTGATGAAACCGCCGTGACCAAAGGCCAGGCCGCCCAGCAGATAGAGCGGCACAGGCGACATGCCAATGCGACCGGCAAGTCGGCCCAAGAAACCGAGCCCGAAAAAGACTGCACCGAGCTGAATAAGAGAAAGAGCAGTCCCGTTCATGCAGAACTACAATCGGGACTGCAAAATTAGTGCAGCTTCTGCCAGTCCCTGGTCGGTCCCGACAATCACTACCATGTCATCAACATGCAGTACCTCATCCGGTCGAGGCGAACCAATCACCTTGCCGTCACGCAGCAACGCCACAATGGAGGTGCCTGTGCGGGTGCGCATTTGGGTGTCGCCCAGCGGCCGTCCGGCAAAGGCAGAGCCCCTGCGAATGAGGATCTGGTGGGTTGTCACGCCCGAAATGCTCTCGTGCTCGGCGGTGAGCTGGGCAATGAGCTGGGCTGAACCCAGCAGGGAACCCAGGCCCGCGGCCTCTTCAGCACTGAGCGGAATGGATGCCGCGCAGGCGTCGGGGTCGTCAATGCGGGAGAGGATCAGCTCGGTTTGGCCGTCGCGGTGGGTCACAACACCCACGCGCCGCCCGCTCGAAAGTCTCAGCTCCCTGCGAACACCAATCCCTGGAAGAGGTGTCTCTTCAATATTCATGACTCTTACCTTAGCTGTGCCGTTGCGTGAATACCCCCAGTTATAACAAGCAGAAAGGTGGAATTAGTCCCAAGGGCAGCGGGTGCGCCCTCGATGGCGACGTTGCGGGGCAGGAGTCAGGCCAAAATGCGCTATTTTTAGAGGGTGCTGATCTCTGACCGCGACATACGTGCCGAAATTGCTGCCAAGCGCATTGTTTTGGACCCCTACGACCCTGCCATGGTGCAGCCATCAAGTGTTGATGTGCGCATTGACAGGTTCTTCAGGCTCTTCGACAACCACCGCTACGCCCACATTGACCCGGCGGAGGAACAGCCGGATCTGACCCGCATGGTGGAAGTCGACCCGGACGAGCCGTTCATCCTGCACCCCGGCGAGTTTGCGCTGAGCTCCACCTATGAAACCGTGACCCTGCCAGACGACGTCGCGGCTCGGCTTGAGGGCAAGTCCTCACTGGGCCGTCTGGGCCTGCTCACGCACTCTACGGCCGGGTTCATCGATCCGGGCTTCTCCGGCCACATCACCTTGGAACTCTCCAATGTGGCAACCCTGCCCATCAAGCTGTGGCCCGGCATGAAGATCGGCCAGCTGTGCTTCTTCCAGCTGAGCTCCCCGGCCGAGAACCCCTACGGCACTGGCCCGTACCTCAACCGCTATCAGGGACAACGCGGCCCCACAGCCTCACGGTCGTTCCAGAACTTCCACATCACCAAGATCTAGCTTTGCGCCTGGGACTTAGGTTCGACGGCGGCCGGTCACCTTCCCTGTGAAGGTGACCGGCCGCCGTCGAACTTTAGGCAGATTCTCCCTTAAGCGTTGGCACCGTGCGGCGGGGCCTTGACGGGCAGCAGCAGCAGCAGGCCCAGCAGCAGCACCGCCAGGATGCCAAGGATGCCCCAGCGTTGGGCGCCGAAGATCACAATGCACAGCCCGAAAAGATTGGGTGCCAGGAACGAAACGGCCCGCCCCGTGGTGGCGTAGAGCCCGAACATTTCACCTTCCTGCCCCTCGGGGGCCAGCCGCCCCATGAAGGTTCTGGCCGAGGACTGGGCCGGGCCCACGAATAACGTCAAAATCAGGCCAAAGACCCAAAACGCTGTCTTGCCGTCCAGAAATAGCAGCGCACCGCCGGAGATCAGCATGCCCACCAGGGAGGTGACAATGACGGCTTTGGGGCCAAATTTGTCGTCGAAGAAGCCGGCCGACAGTGCGCCCGCGGCAGCAATCACGTTGCCGGCAATGGCAAAGATCAGCACGTCCCCCGTCTCGAAACCAAAGGAGCCCACGGTCAGGACGGCGCCAAAGGTGAAGATGGCGGCCAGTCCGTCGCGGAAAATGGCGCTGGACAACAGGAAGTACAGGGTGTGCGGCTGCGTCCTGCGCAGGCGGACAATGGTGCGCCACAATTCCTTGTACGACTGGAAGAATCCCACATGCGGCATATTTGGGTTGGGCTTGGATTCGGGGATGGCCAAAAATACGGGGATGGCGAAAATCAGCATCCACAGGGCTGAGAAAACGGCCACCACACGGTACGTCATGCCGTCGGCGCTGGTGATGCCAAACAGCCCAACCTCCGGCTTGATCAGGCCGTAGTAGACAACCAGCAGGGCCACGATGCCGCCCAGGTAGCCTGCCGCCCAGCCAAATCCACTGATCCGGCCGATGGTCTTCTTCGTGGAGATCTGCAGCAGCATGGCGTTGTAATTCACGCCGGCAAGTTCAAAGAACACGTGCCCGGCGGCAATGAGCATGCAGCCAAACAGCAGATAGGATTCGTGGGGCTGGACAAAGAAACACGCCCCTGTGAGTACCACCACGATCAGGGTGTTGATGCCAAGCCAGAGCTTGCGCCGCCCGCTGTGATCGGAGCGTTGCCCCGCCACCGGGGCCAGCAGCGCAATGGCAAAGCCGGAGATGGACAAGGCAAAGGCCAGAGTCGCCGTGGCCTTGTCGGCGCCGCCAAAATCGTCACCGGTGAGGTAGAGCGCCGTGAAAATGAAGGTAGTCATGACAGCGTTGAAGGCTGCCCCGCCCCAATCCCACATTGACCATGCCACTACCTGCCACGTGGTGCCAGGGGTCTTGGCGTTCGCTGCGGGAGGCAACACGGCAGGTGTGGGAGGGTTCGTCATACGCCACATGCTATCCGCCGCAGTGGTCCGGTGAGGATACTAAGGGGGAACATTAAGTCTGTCAGCGCCGTCCGTGAGTCGCCCCATGGCTTTGGCGGCGTTGAACGGTATCGCGTCTTGATAGGGTTGAGGGGTCGGGATCCGACTGTTACCCCCCGTGATTCGCTCATTTCCAGCCCGAAACATGCGGAGCCCTTAGTGTTGTTTGTCCTCTGTGCGCATTTCATTGTGGCCATTATTGCGCCCATTTTGTTCGACCGCTGGGGCAGAGCAGCCTTCTATGTCCTCGCCGCCATTCCCGGTGCCAGCTTTGTGTGGCTGCTGGCCCAGTATCAAAACGTCTATTCGGACACGGCCCCCAGCCCCTCTCTGGACATCCCCTGGATTCCCGTCCTCGATGTGAACCTCACCTTCCGCATGGATCAGCTGTCATGGCTGATGTCGCTGCTGGTTTTGGGTGTGGGCGCCCTGGTCCTGGCCTATTGCGCCAGATACTTCAAGACGGACGACGCCGGCCTGGGCGGCTTTGGTGCCCAGCTGCTGGCCTTCGCGGGTGTCATGTTTGGCCTGGTGACGGCCGACAACCTCATTCTTTTGTTTGTTTTCTGGGAACTGACAACAGTTCTTTCTTATCTCCTCATTGGCTACGCGCGCACCCGCATTGCGGCCCGCCGAGCCGCCTTGCAGGCGCTGATGGTGACAACCTTTGGGGGGCTCGCCATGCTGGTGGGCCTGATCATGGTGGGTGAAAGTGCCGGCACCTACAGCATCTCGGGGGTGCTGGCCAAGACCCCGGAGCTGCTGGCAGCGGCCGGCACGGCACGGGTGGTGCTGGATGTTGGCATCGCCCTGCTCCTGGTGGGTGCGGTAACAAAATCGGCACTCCTGCCCTTCCATTTCTGGCTGCCGGGCGCCATGGCTGCCCCCACACCCGTTAGCGCCTACCTGCACGCCGCGGCGATGGTCAAGGCCGGCATTTACCTCATTGCCCGCCTGGCGCCAGGATTTTCCCAGACCGAATATTGGCAGCTCATGATTGTGGTGCTGGGGCTGGGGACCATGCTCCTGGGTGGCTGGCGCGCGCTGCGCCAGTACGACCTGAAACTCATTCTGGCCTACGGCACGGTCAGCCAGCTGGGGTTCCTGACCCTGGTGGTTGGCTTGGGTGGCCGGGAGGCCGCCATGGCAGGCATGGCCATGGTGTTGGCCCACGGTTTGTTCAAGGCGGCACTCTTTTTGGTGGTGGGCATTATTGACCACCAAAGTGGCACCCGGGACATCCGCGAACTGTCAGGGGTCTTCAAGTCAGCGCCCATGCTGGGCATTGTGGCGCTCATTGGCGCAGCATCCATGGCCGGGCTGCCGCCCCTGGCAGGGTTCATCGCCAAAGAGGGCATCTTCCAGGCCTTCATAGCTTCCGCAAACTTTGGCCCGGCCGGTCCGGTCATCGGCTGGACTGTTTTGGTGGGCATAGTGCTTGGCTCCGCGCTGACCTTCGCCTACAGCGCCCGGTTCATGTGGGGCGGTTTTGCACCCAAGGCCAAGGGCATGGCCACGGTGTTCAAGCCCGTCAGCTGGCTCTTCCTGGCAGCCCCCGCGCTGCTGAGCTTGCTCACGGTGGTGTACGGGTTCGTCCCCCACCTGGTGGAGGGATGGGTCAAGCCCTACAGTGACCAGTTCCCGGCCTATGACCCCCACGGCATGCACCTGTTGCTGTGGCATGGATTTACCCCAGCCCTGGGGCTTAGCGCCATAGTGGCGGCCGCCGGCACGGCCCTGTTCCTGCTGCGCAACAAGGTGGAAGCATTCCAGGCCAAGATCCCTGCCTCGGTTGATTTTGAGCGTAGCTACAGGCAGTCCATCGTGCTTCTGGACACGGTGGCCATTTGGGTCACGGGACGCACCCAGCGTGGTTCCCTGTTCTTCTACCTGGCAGTCATTTTGTCGACGTCCATCGCCTCAATTCTGGCAGTGCTGTTCCTGACTGACCAGCACTGGGGCGATGACCTGTACTTTGTGGATCACGGCTCGCCCTTCCAACTGATCGCCGGTGCGGTGATCATCATCGGAGCCGTTGCCGCGGCCCGGGCCAGCAAACGCTTCATGGCTGTCCTGATGGTCTCGGTGACGGGCTACGGCATTGCGCTGCTCTTTGCGCTTCAGGGCGCACCGGACCTTGCCCTGACCCAGATGCTGGTTGAAACCATTATTTTGGTGGCCTTCGTGCTGGCCATGCGCTCCCTGCCGGCGAGTCTTTTGGAGCGCACAGCCGGGAGTCACAAAGTTGCCCGACTGATCATCGGCATTGCCTTCGGCGCCACCATGGTGGTTGTTGCCATCGTCGCCATGGGGTCGCGCATTCACATGCCAGTCAGCCTTGACCTGCCGATCATGGCATATGAGGGTGGTGGCGGGCTCAACGTTGTCAACGTGACGCTTGTGGACATTCGGGCCTGGGACACCTTTGGTGAAATTTCTGTGCTCGCCATTGCGGCCACGGGTGTTGCCAGCTTGATCTTTGTGCGCGGGCGCGGCCAGCGGCTTCCGCGGGCGGAGACTGTGGCCACCGGCAGTGTCGGCAAGCTGCAGGCGGCATCCGTTGGTCCGGCAGTTCACATCGCCAAGCGGTTCGCCGCAGCACCGGGTGACCCGTGGCTCGTGGCAGGGCGAACCCTGGCCCCGGAGCGCCGCTCCATCATCATTGAAGTGGTCACCAGGCTGGTGTTCCACAGCATCATAGTCATTTCCATCTACCTGCTGCTCGCCGGCCACAATGCCACCGGTGGTGGCTTCGCCGGCGGACTCGTGGCCGGCCTGGCCCTCACCATCCGCTACCTGGCAGGTGGCCGTTTCGAATTGGCTGAGGCAACAAGGATTTCGGCGGGAACCCTGCTGGGCCTGGGCCTGACAATCGCCGCGCTGACAGGGCTTGCCCCGCTGTTCTTTGGCGGCGAAGTGTTCCAAAGCGCCATCATTGCCTTTGACCTGCCCATCTTTGGCCACGTGAAGTTCGTGACCTCCACACTCTTTGACATAGGCGTTTACCTGGTGGTTGTTGGCTTGGTGGTTGACGTTCTGCGGAGCTTGGGCTCGGAGATTGATCAACATGAGGAGGATGGCATGGACGGCGTCGAGCTGATCCAGGACGACGAGCCGTTGGAGGTGGGCAAGTGAGCATCAACCTGACCCTCCTGCTGGTCATGGGCGTGCTGTACGCGGTGGGGGTCTTCCTATTGCTTGAGCGGAGTTTGACGCGGGTTTTGCTTGGCTTGATGCTGCTGGCCAACGCCACCAACATCCTGCTGCTCACCACAGGCGGCTATGCCGGGCTGGCACCGGTCTTCAACAAAGATATTCCCTCAACCGAATACAACGATCCCCTGCCACAGGCCTTCATTTTGACGTCCATTGTGATTTCCTTCGCCGTGACTGCCTTCATGCTCAGCTTGATTTACCGCTCCTGGCTGCTGAGCCGGGCTGACCGCATCCAAGTGGACCGTGAGGACATTCGCGTCGCCATGCAGGATCTCTATGACGATGAGGAGGACTCGGAGATTCCCATTGAGGTCTCTGACTTCCATGAGAACAACCAGCCACTAGGGAAGCGCGAGACAATTCCAGGAATTCGGCCCAAACGAGTGACGGACGCCAAGGGTGCCGTACGTGCCAAGCAGGAGGTCCACCCCGAATCGCCGGCCCCCAAATCGGCACGCAGCGGGTCCCCAGGTCCCAAACAGCCCAGGCAGCACAAGGAGGAGAAGGAATGAACGTTGCCAGCATGGCGCCGCTCGCTGTAGTTCTTCCCTTCCTTGGGGCCGCCTGGGCGTTTGTGCTGATCAGGCATCCCCGTGCCCAGCGCCGCGTCAGCCTGGGAACCGTCGCCATCACCTTGGCCCTTGAGGTCTGGGTCCTGGCCTATGTGTGGCAGAACGGGCCCATAGCCGTGGAGCTGGGCGGGTGGGCCCCGCCCTTCGGCATTGTTTTGGTGGCCGATCAATTCTCGTCCCTGCTGCTGGTGGTATCCTCCGCCGTGAGCCTGGCAGTTCTGGCCTATGCAACCGGGCAGGGTGCCGCCGACGGTGAAGAAAGCGGACCCGTTTCCGTCTTCCACCCCACCTATTTGATTCTGGTGGCAGGCGTTTCGAACGCATTTTTGGCCGGGGACCTCTTCAACCTCTACGTGGGCTTTGAGATCCTGCTGACAGCCAGCTATGTGCTCATGACACTTGGCGGGACCGGCTCACGCATCCGTGCAGGCATCACCTACGTGGTTGTCAGCGTGGTGTCCTCACTGCTGTTCCTGATAGCCATCGCCATGATTTATGGCGCCACGGGAACAGTCAACCTGGCTGATTTGGCCATCAAGCTCGGTGAACTGGATCCGGGCACGCAGCACCTGCTGCACGTGCTGTTGCTGGTGGCTTTCGGGATCAAGGCAGCCGTGTTCCCGCTCTCCTTCTGGCTCCCAGACTCCTACCCCACGGCGCCTGCGCCGGTGACGGCAGTGTTCGCCGGACTGCTAACCAAGGTGGGTGTTTATGCCATCGTCCGTACCGAAACGCTGCTCTTTCCCACAGATCATTTCAACTCGGTGCTGCTTGTGGTGGCGCTGCTGACAATGGTGGTGGGAATTCTGGGCGCCATAGCCCAGACAGACATAAAACGAATGCTTTCCTTCACCTTGGTGAGCCATATTGGGTACATGATTTTCGGCGTCGCACTGTCATCCGTGATTGGGCTGGCCGCCACCATTTTCTACGTCATCCACCACATCACCATCCAAACGTCCCTGTTCATGGTCACCGGCCTGGTGGAGCGGCGCGGGGGCAATTCCTCGATCATGCGCCTGGGCGGGCTGGCGAAGCTCTCACCCATCCTTGCCGTGCTGTACTTCATCCCCGCCATGAACCTTGCCGGCATTCCGCCTTTCTCGGGGTTCCTGGGCAAGCTGGGGCTCCTGCAGGCAGGTGTGGCTGACGGTTCGCCGCTGGCCTATGCGGTGGTTGTGGGCGGCGTCGTGGCAAGCCTGCTGACGTTGCTGGTGGTGGCCCGCGTGTGGAACCGTGTGTTTTGGCGCAGCGCCGCCGACGCCGAGGACCCTGACCCCGTGCTGCTCGCCACCGCTCCGGACGCCTCGGGCAAGGAAAGCATGCGTGCCCTGCGCAGCAGCAAGCACGTGGATGCCACGGAGGGGCGTTTCTCGGGTGAGAACGAGGTTCCCATCCTGCCCAAGATGATGATCTACTCCACCCTGGGGCTGGTGGTGCTCGGTGTTGCCATGACTGTTTTTGCCGGTCCGCTCTTTGACTTGAGCCAGGACGCGGCAACCAGCATGCTGGTACGGACGGACTACATTGAAGCCGTCCTCGGACTGGGGGCGGGGAACCCATGAGTCAGAGTGTGAAAAAGAAGCGCAGCGCCGGCACCTGGCAGAAGCTGCCGCTGCTGATTTGGCTAGTTGTGGTTTGGGGTGCCCTGTGGCAGGACTTCAGTACCGGAAACCTGCTCTTTGGCGCATTGATTGCCATAGGCGTCTCGCGCGCATTTTACCTGCCGCCGGTTGAACTCAGCGGACGCTTCAACGTCCTGCGGGCGCTGACATTTGCCCTGTGGTTCATCAAGGAGGTCACGGTTGCCAGTTTCCAGGTTTTGTACTGGGCTCTTTCGAAGGGGCCGCGGATTCGCAACGCAGTCATTGCCGTGCCCCTGCGCAGCAACTCGGATCTGCTCATGACGGCCGTGGGCCACGTCCTCTCACTCATCCCGGGGTCCCTGGTGGTTGAAGTTGATCGCGGCACGGCAACGCTCTACGTCCACGCCATGAATGTTCAGACGCCCGCAGCCGCTGAAAAAGTCCGTGAAGGAATCCAAGACATTGAAGCCGGGTTGATACGCGTCATGGGCACCAAGGAAGAACTGGCGGCGCTGAAGGCAGAAGCTGTCGGTGCGCCCATGGTGACCCGCATAGCCCACCCGGGCCCTGCCGCATCTGCGCAGGAGGAGAAATGACCGCCATGAGCATTGTTGTCATCATTGTTGCCGCCATCCTCTCGGTGGCCGCGGCAGGCACCATTTACCGCATTGCCGCCGGGCCCTCACTGCTGGACCGGGTCATCGCGGCGGATGTCTTGTTGGCCATTTTCGGAGCTTCCCTGGCCACTGAAATGGCCATGAACAGGCACACCGACAATTTGGCGCTCCTGGTGGTCCTGACAGTCATTGGCTTCATCGGCTCAGTCACCGTGGCGCGCTTTGTGGCACACAGGAAGGAAGACGGATGAACGTCCTTATTGATGTGCTGACGGCCATCTGCTTGTTGGGCGGGGCGCTCATGAGCCTTGCCGCGGCCATTGGCCTGCTGCGGTTCCCGGATCTGATGAGCCGCATGCACGCGGCCACCAAGCCGCAGGTCCTGGGCTTGCTGCTCATGCTCTCCGCCATCGGGTTGCAGATGCGGCTGTGGTCGCTGCTGCCGATCCTGATTGTTGCGTGGCTGTTTCAGTTGCTCACGGTTCCCGTCTCCGCCCACATGGTGGGCCGTGCCGGCTACAGGACAAAACACCGCCGCCCGGAACTGCTCAGCGTTGACGAGCTGGACCAGGTTGTTGCCGCCGCCGTCGAAGGCAACCGCAAGGACTAGTCCCCACGCCCTCCCACTGCTCGCAAACTCGCAGCGGGGCCCTCGGGCGCGTGGGCCCACCCACGCCCTCCCACTGCTCGCAAACTCGCAGCGGGGCCCTCGGGCGCGTGGGCC
>JBDTQM010000028.1:0-26703 GCA_039932175.1 Specibacter sp. | reverse complement strand
CCTTGCGCTCTGACGGGCGCGCCAACGACCAACTCCGCGACATCTCCATCACCCGCGGCTGGTCCAAGCAGGCCGAAGGTTCGGCCTTGATTGAATTCGGCAACACCCGCGTGCTCTGCACCGCATCCCTGACCCCCGGCGTGCCGCGCTGGCTCAAGGGCGAAGGCACCGGCTGGGTGACTGCCGAATACGCCATGCTGCCCCGGGCCACCAACACCCGCAACTCCCGCGAATCCGTCAAGGGCAAGATTGGCGGGCGCACGCATGAGATTTCCCGCCTGATCGGCCGCTCACTGCGCTCCATCATCGACCTCAAGGCACTGGGCGAGAACACCATTGTCCTGGACTGCGACGTGCTGCAGGCCGACGGCGGAACCCGCACGGCCGCGATCACCGGCGCCTATGTGGCCCTGGCCGACGCCATCGCGTACGCCAAGGAAAACAAGCTGATCGCCAAGAACGCCCAGCCGCTCATTGACACCGTCTCCGCCATCTCTGTTGGCATCATTGACGGCGTCCCCATGCTCGATCTGCCCTACGTCGAGGACGTGCGCGCCGAGACAGACATGAACGTTGTTGTGACGGGATCCGGCAAGTTCGTCGAGGTCCAGGGCACGGCCGAAGGCGCACCCTTTGACCGCGACGAGCTCAACCAGCTCCTGGACCTGGCCCTCATTGGCACCACGGAGCTGACCCGCATCCAGCGCGAAACCCTCGGCCTCTGATGAGTGCGCCCAAGCTGGTTCTGGCCACCCACAACCAGGGCAAGTTGCGTGAGCTGCGCGAACTGTTGCGCGGCCAGGTGCCGGGCTTGGACGTTGACACCGACGTGCTCGACGCCGGGGCCATCAACGCCCCCGACGTTGCCGAAACAGGTGTCACCTTCGCCGAAAACGCGTTGTTGAAGGCCCATGCCGTGGCACAATTCAGCGGAGTCCTGGCCATTGCCGATGACTCCGGACTTGCCGTTGACGTGCTCGGCGGCGCACCCGGGATCTTCTCGGCCCGCTGGGCCGGGACGCACGGCGATGACACGGCAAACCTGAACCTGTTGTTGGCGCAGCTCTCCGACATTGCCCCCGAGCACCGCGGTGCACGCTTTGTGTGCGCGGCTGCGATGGCAGGCCCCGACGGAAGCGTGGATGTGGTGGAAGAAGGGACCCTTGAGGGAACCTTGCTGAGCGAACCACGCGGTCAAGGCGGATTTGGCTATGACCCCATTCTGGCGCCCCGCGGTATGGACACGTCCTGCGCCGAGCTGAGCAGTGCGCAGAAGAACGCCATTAGCCACCGAGGCAACGCGTTCCGCGCGCTGCTGCCACACATCATCAAGGCACTCTCAAGCTAATCTCCGGTCTGTGACGCAGACGATGCACGGGAAAGCGATTTCCGGAGCCATTTTCTTGCAACTACTGCGTCACAGACCTGGGTGGGGACAAACAAAAGGCGACCCGCAGCAATTGCTGCGGGTCCCCGTCGTGCGTCAGGAACAATAATTACTGGGTCGGCTCGGCCTGCTGTGCCTTCTTCTTGCGGTGGTGACTCAGGGCCTTGAGGAACTCGATGCCGATGGGGATGACCGAGAGGGCAACAATGGCGATGAAGATGATGTCAAGGTTGTCGCGCACCCACGGCACCCGATTGCCCAGGACGTAGCCCAGGTAGGTGACGCCACCGGCCCACAAGACGGCACCAATGGCGTTGAAGAGCACAAACTTGCGCATGTCCATCTTGGCCACGCCCACAATGACTGGCACAAAGGTGCGCACGATCGGGACGAAGCGGGCCAAGATCAGCGCCTTGCCGCCGTGCTTTTCAAAGAAGGCATGCGCCTTGTCCACGTGCTGCTTCTTGAAGAGCTTGGAGTCGGGCTTGTTGAAGATGGATGGTCCGGCCTTGTACCCAATGTAGTAGCCCAGTTGGTTGCCCGTGAAGGCGCACACCATGAGCATGCCCATCAGGGCCCAGATGTTGATGGGCATGTTGCCCGTACTGACCAGCAGGCCCGCGGTGAACAGCAGGGAGTCGCCCGGCAGGAAGAAGCCCACCAGCAGTCCCGTTTCGGCAAAGATGATGGCGCAGGCAATGATCACTACCCAAAATCCAAGGGCAGGGTTGTCCAGGATTTTCATGGGATCCAGCCAGTCGGGCAGGAGGCCGAGGGAAGGAACGGCTCCGTGGCCTACAAGCGCGGGCAGGGCGGAGTCACTGAGTGCGGTTAGTATCACCGTTCCAGATTACGGCACTTAGCTGAACGCTTCCTCCACCCTGAGGCTGATCTTTCGGCCCTCTTGACTATTGCTTCGTTGCTTGTATGGTTAGTTACATGAGTAATGAACCAATGGGGCTGGGTGACGGTTCCGACAGCCGCAAAGGCGGTGCTGGCCGGTGATTGATGACAGCAGGCCGATCTTTTTGCAGATCGCGGAAATGATCGAAAACGACATTGTTGACGGAGTTCTGGCCGAAGAGGCGCAGGTCCCTTCCACCAACGAGTTTGCGGCCTTCCACAGGATCAACCCGGCCACGGCAGCCAAAGGCGTCAACCGCCTTGTTGATGACGGGATCCTTTACAAGAAGAGGGGAATCGGCATGTTTGTCGCCACCGGAGCCCGCGCCGTGCTGACGGGCCGGCGCCGTGAGGATTTTTACGAACAATTTGTCCGCCCGCTCGCCAGTGAGGCCCGCAAGCTGGGGATCGACGGCGTTGCCCTGGCGGAGATGCTGGCCCGGGACTCGGCCGCAGGGGAAGAAATCACCAGAGCCAAAGCGAAAGAAGGCGCGTCATGAGCACACCCATTGTCAAAGTCGAGAACCTGACCCGGCGCTACCGCGACGTCCAGGCCCTTGACGGTGTCAGCTTCAGCCTGGAGCAGGACAAGATCTACGGACTGCTGGGCCGCAACGGCGCCGGCAAAACCACCCTCATGTCCATCCTGACGGCGCAGGGCTTTGCCAGCAGCGGATCCGTGAGTGTTTTCGGCGAGCACCCCTATGAAAATGAAAAGGTGCTCAGCCGGATCTGCTTCATCCGTGAATCCCAAAAGTACCCTGACGACTTCAAACCGGTGCACGCCTTCAAAGCGGCCGCAATCTTCTATAAGAATTGGGACAATGACTGGGCCATGCAATTGGCCGGGGAATTCCAGCTGCCCTTGAAGCGCCGTATTAAGAAGCTCTCACGCGGCCAGCTTTCAGTGGTAGGCGTCATTATTGGCTTGGCCTCGCGGGCCGAGCTGACATTCTTCGACGAACCGTATCTTGGCCTGGACGCCGTAGCCCGGCAGCTTTTCTACGACAGGCTGCTGGCCGACTACACCAAGTTCCCGCGCACCATCGTCTTGTCCTCTCACCTGATCGACGAAGTGGCCAATCTGCTCGACCACGTCATCATCATTGACAAGGGACGCATCATTGTCGATGACGACGCGGAGAACATTCGCGGCTCGGCCATCAACGTTGCAGGGGCCAGCTCTCGGGTCGAGGCATTCGCCGCCGGCCGCAACGTCTTGCACCGGGAAAGCATCGGAGCGTTGATGTCCCTCACCCTCGAGGGCGGATTGACGGTCGCCGAACGCCGCGAAGCGCAGGACCTTGGCCTGGAACTGGGCCCGGTGTCACTGCAGCAATTTGTCATCAGAAAAACGCTTGACACCGAGGCAGCCCAGGGTCTTGAGGGCCCGGCACCCATCGAAGCGGGCAGGAAAAACACCCGGACAGGAGCATCACGATGAACCGCGCACTGGGAGTTGCCAAGATGCAGCTCATCAACAAATGGACGTTTCTGGGCATACCGGCGGTGATCATCACCGGGTCGTTCCTGCTCAGCATGGTCATCTGGGCCCTTATCCCGGATTCGGTGGGCGTGAAATACTCCGGCGCCGGCCAGGCAGTCATGTGGTACTTCTTTGGCCTGGGCATCCAGTCCCTGACCCTGAGCTTCCCGTTCTCGCAGGGCCTGAGCATCAGCCGCCGGAACTTCTTTCTGGGCACTGTGGGACTGTTCACTGTCCTTGCCGCCCTGATTGCTGCCCTGTATGTGGTGCTGGGCGTCATTGAAACCGCCACCAACGGCTGGAACCTGCAAGGACGCATGTTCGCCATCTCCTGGGTTGCCGACCAGTCGTGGGTCATCCAATGGTTCTTTTACTTCGTCATGATGATGTTCCTGTTCCTGCTGGGATTCTGGTTTGCCACCGTCTACAAACGCTGGCAGGCCACCGGAACGCTCGTCATGTCGCTGTCCCTGTCGGTGCTGCTGGTCGGTGCCATCGCCCTGGTGACGCTGCAGGGCTGGTGGCCGGCCGTGGGGGCGTGGGCGCTCACCCTGACGCCGGCGAGCATCGGGCTGCTGGCCCTGGCCCTGGTGCTCATGCTGGGATTTAGCGCCTACCTGACATTGCGCCGGGTCACACCCTAGCGACCTCCTTGGGGCAGGTACGACGCCGGAACGCAAGCTCCGGCGTCGTACCTTGCCTTGGCGCCGGGGTGGGGACTGGGGTGTGATGCTCGGCTCGTCGTGCAAATAGTGTCCGGCGTGAGGGGTAGCCTTGAAAAGTGCCTCTGGACTTTACTGCCATCGATTTTGAAACTGCCAACGGATTTAGGGGATCGCCCTGCTCCGTGGGTCTGACAAAGGTCCGTGGCGGGGTGATTGTCGATGAAGGCTACTGGCTCATGCGCCCGCCGGAAGGCCACGACCACTTTGACTCCCGCAACATCACCATTCACGGGATCACCCCGGACGACGTTGCCGCCGCGCCGCGCTTCGGCGAGGTTTTCCCCGAAGTGCTGGACTTCATAGGCCCTGACGCCCTGGTGGCACACAACGCCGCCTTTGACATTGGCGTGATCCGCTCGGCATCGGAAGTCTCCGGGATGGCCTCAAAAGCGTTTGACTATGCGTGCACGGTTGTCCTGTCCCGCAAGAACTACTCCCTTCCTTCCTACTCCCTGCCGTTCGTGGCCGAGGAGGCAGGGGTCCCGCTGCTCAACCACCACGACGCCACCGAGGATGCGCGCGCCTGCGCCGGCATTATGGTGGACATTGCCGCCAAGCACGGCGCCGGCAGCGTCCGGGACGTTTTTGCCGCCATGAAGCTGGCCATGCCCCATGTTGACGCCTACGACCCGGGGCGGGATGAGATGTCCAAGGCCACCCGCTCGGCACTGGAAAAAATGGCCCAGATGAAGGCCGGACTTGCCGCCGGAACCGCCCGCGGCGGCCGCGGCAGCTGGTCCACCGAAGGCCCCAACCCGGTGCCGAACCCGGACGCCGACGCCTCCCACCCCTTATTTGGCCAGACGCTGGTCTTCACGGGGGACCTGAGCGTGGGACGACCCGAGGCGAAGGTGCGGGCAGCCGTGCACGGCGCCCAATGCGCCAGCAATGTCACGCTCAAAACCACCGTGCTGGTGGTGGGCAGCGGCTTCACGGCCATCGACCTGCGCAGCGGCCGGCTCACCTCCAAGGCGCAGCGGGTGCTGGAACTGCAACGCCGAGGCCAGGGCATCGAGGTGCTCTCCGAGGGCGAATTCATGCAGATGGTCGGCTAGCACCGCACTCTGGTGCGCTGGCGCCGGATACCGGGGCGCGCAATGCTGGTGCGCCCGGCCCGGCCGTGCCTAGGATGATGCCATGGCCCATCCGAGAATGTACGACGACGATGATCCACTCCTGCTTCGGCTGCGGGCCCTGTGCCTGGCCTTCCCTGACGCAACCGAAAAGGAAACCTTTGGCCGGCCCACCTTCAGGTGCGGGAAGATCTTTGCCTATTACGGCCAGGGCCAGAGCGGCAACCCCCGGCCCGCCTCCATCCAGGTGCTCCCCGAACCGGACGAGCGCGAGGCGCTGCTGGCCGATGCACGTTTCTATGTTCCCTCCTACATTGGCCCGTACGGCTGGGTGGGGCTCGATCTGGCCTTGGCCGAACCGGATTGGCAGGAAATTGCCGAGCTGCTGGACAGCTCCTACCGCCGGATTGCGCCAGCGAAATGCCTGGCTGTGCTGGCACGCGACGGTTCGCCCGCGGACAGGCAACACTGACCCCGTTCCGGCAACCGGCTGTCACATGGGGCAACAATGCTATCTTTCGGTCCGGGCAGGGTCCTACTGTGGGGACATGACCCAGCTAGCGAACACCGCGCCCGCAGCCGACTTTGTGCAGCTTTCCCGGCCGGGCCCGCTGAAACGGTTCTTCGCCTT
This sequence comes from Specibacter sp., assembly GCA_039932175.1. Lineage (GTDB taxonomy): Bacteria > Actinomycetota > Actinomycetes > Actinomycetales > Micrococcaceae > Specibacter. The sequence continues at coordinate 20,498 of JBDTQM010000028.1, read as the reverse complement.
CCCTAACCCCGTCAATGAATACGCAGCCCGTTTCACAGCTGGAATAGTTGTGGTGCTGGCGCTGGCGGCCGTCATCGGTTCACTGGTGTGGCTGGTGGGTCTCATCGCGGCAGGATTCGTGCTGCGCGTGGCCTTTGGCCCGCGCATCTCCCCGGCCGCCCAACTGTCCGTGAAGGTGCTGGCCCCACGCCTGGGCGCCCCCAAATTGGTGCCCGGACCGCCCAAGCGCTTCGCCCAGGGGATTGGCGCCGTGCTGTCCATCGCGGCGTTCGTGCTGCTCCTGGCCGGTGCGGCGCCTCTGGGCCGGCTGCTCATGGTCATGCTGATGATTGCCGCGTCGCTGGAGGCGTTCATCGGCTTGTGCCTGGGCTGCGTGATCTTTGGCTGGCTGCAACGGCGCGGACTCATCCCCGCCAGTGTCTGCGCTGAATGCGCAAACTTCACCCTGCGCAGGAACTAAGCGCGCAAGCACAAAGTGCGCAGGAACCGGGCTATTCCCCCGTGGTGAGCTTGATGAACTCGGCTCCCAGGTGGCGGATCAGCCCTGGTGCCTCGCAGAGCGTCAACCACGACGGCGGCAGGGCCGCTTCCCCGTAGAACGCGCCAAGGATGTTTCCGGCAATGGATCCGGTGGAATCGCAGTCACCGCTGTGGTTCACGGCTAAACGCTGGGCGGTTAGGAAATGCTCCACCGGCGTGGACGTGGCTGCAGCGGTGGCCAGCACCGCGTACAGGGCAACGGCCAGTGCCTCCTCCGCCACCCAGCCCAGGCCCAGCGCGGCGGTGAGCGAATCGCCCCATAGGGGTTCGCCGTCGTGCGCGGACAGGGTGAGCGCCGCCTCGAGGCGGGCCATGAGATCGGCGTCGGGGGAGGGCTCGGCGGCGGCACGGTCCCGGGCCGACTCGGCGGCGGCCCGGAGCGGCAGACCACCCACCACCAGCCCGTGAATGAGCCAGCTGAAGGCACCCGAGCTCTGGCGGGCGGCCGGGTGCCCATGGGTCAGGGACGCGGCGTCGGAACTCATCTTGTAAACGGTTTCGGCTGCAATGTTGGGCAGCAGGCCGTAGGGGGCTGAGCGCATCACAGTCCCGCAGCCCTTGGAATCAAGGTTCACGGGACGGAAGGACGTTCCCATCTCACCGGTGGCAAGGCCGCTCAGGCAGGCGTTTCCCGGGTGGCGCTGGTGGTGGAGCACGCTTTGGGCGTCAATCCAGCGCGGCGCCTGCTCCGGGGCGTGCTCCGCGCCCGGAATGCCCTGGGTCTTGAACCAGCGCAGGTATGCCAGCCACTGGCAGGCATTGATGTCGGCGCCCACGCCGTTGTTGGCCCATTCCAGGACGTCCAGCAAACCATCCAAGGTGTAGAGGGTCATCTGGGTGTCGTCGGAAAAGTGCGGCGTGGCCGTGGCCTGGGACAAATCCAGCAACCCGCTGGGGCCATAGGTGGCTGTAATTTGTGCCAGCGAATCGAATTCCACCAGGTAGCCGAAAGCGTCGCCGAGCGCGCCGCCCATGAGTGTTCCCTGGACGCGGCTGGCAAAGCTGGCCGTGGACCCGCCGGGGGTCTGCGCTGCAATAGTCATGCCACCAATTTACAGTTCTTCGGCGCTGCTTTGGTGCCCCGTAGACTCGTACCGGAACAACCACCCCACAGTGAGAAGGAGACCCATGCGCGAGCCTGCGTGGCGACGGACCGGTAAGACGCCTGACTACAGGTTTTCGCTGGCCAACGAACGGACGTTTTTAGCGTGGGTGCGCACCGCGTTGGCACTCCTGGCAGGGGCCGTGGCCATTGACCAGCTCGCCCCGGAGATTGCGCCGCCGCTGGTGCGCATCATCTTGTGCATGGTGCTGGCCCTGATTGGTGCCGTGCTGGCCGTTGTCAGCTACCGGCGCTGGGCGCACCAGGAACAAGCCATGCGCAACGACGAAGAGTTGCCGCATTCCTGGCTCATGCTGGGCATGACAGTGGTTGTCTCCCTCGCGGCCATCATCTTTGCCGTGCTGATTCTAATCCGGCCCTGAATTGGCTCCCTCACACGAACACGCCCGGGACCCCGGGCTGCAACCGGAACGGACGGCCCTTGCCTGGCGGCGCACCATCATGAGTGCCGTCATCGCCAGCATTTTCATTTGGCGCGGCTGGCTCCATGCACTCGCGGGTTCCCAAACGGCCGCCGAGAGTGCTTCGCTGCTGGAACAAGGCCACCGGGCCCACGTCATTGGGCTGGGCATCTGCGCCATGGTCGCCTGCCTGACAACCATCACGTTGGTGCTGTGTTCCGTGCGCCGGATCCGCCTGCTGCACGCCGGCGTCGGGGTGCTGGAAAGCAGCTCCCACATGGCCGTGCCGACTCTTATGTTACGCACAGCATCGGCCGCTATAGTTGCTCTGGCTGCTGCCACCATGTGTGCGCTGGCCCTGGGGATTTAATCCCCGTCACGGCCCCGACAGGCCCTTCTGACTTTACGTTTCCCACCAAAGGATCTCCACACCATGACTACACCCGGAACGGCCACGGCGCATGCCTACCCGCTCAGTACCCGCGTTGCCATTGAGGGGCTGGGCAGCTTCTTCATTGTCTTTGCCGGTCTGGCCACTGCGTTGTTTGGCGTAGCCGGGTCCGGCTCCACGGTGGGCTTCGCCTACGGACTGGCCATGGTGGCTGCCATCATTGCCTTCGGGCACATCTCCAACGGCTACTTCAACCCGGCATTCTCGCTGGGCATGGCCGTTGCCGGCCGCCTGAAGTTCCCGGCCATGGCCCTGTACATGGTGGCCCAGACTGTTGGTGCCGTGCTGGCATCTGCCGTGGTGCTGGCCCTGGTCAAGGTGGTGCCGGGCACCCCCGAAACCCCGAAGCTCTTCGCCGCCCTGGCCAACGGCTTTGACGCGCATTCCCCGTCGCAGGTGCCCATGGTGGGCGTGCTGATTGTGGAAATTGTTGCCGTCGCCGTGCTGACCGCGCTGATTCTGGGCATCACCTCAGCCCGCAACACCACCACGCTGGGCCCCATCGGCATTGGCCTGGGCTTTGCCGTTGCCGTAGGCGTCACCATGCCCCTGAGCGGTGGCTCGCTGAACCCCGCCCGCGCCACCTCGGTGGTGTTCCTGGCCGAGTCCTGGGCCGCCGGCCAGCTGTGGCTGTTCTGGCTGGCGCCGCTCTTCGGCGCAGCCCTGGCCGCAGCCATTTTCCGCTCCTTCGCCCCTGCCGTTTCCTTGGTTGAGGCTGACTTGGCGCACGACGCCGTTGCCCCCGCCGCGACCATCGCAGCCGGCGATTCTGCCGCGGCTGTGGCAACGGACGCGGACCAGCTGTCCCGGCCGGTGCCGGCCTCCGGCAAGGAGTCCGCCGGCAGTGGCAGCGCCGCAATTGACGACGCCCGGGCGTTCTTCGACGGCCCCAAGAAGTAACCCGCTCCACTTTGTCAGTTGACCCGTAAATAGGGTGAGTTAGGCAGCAAGGGTGAGGGTGACCTCGTATCCTTGCTGCCTTAGCTCTTTAAAGGCGTGCGGTGGAATGCCTGGTGTCTGCTGGGTGCGGTTTGATGGGTTATGCGCCAGTCTGGGGGTTGGTATGGCGCATATACCCTGGGGCCACTTTGTGTATGCGCACGGGTAGTGGCTGGCGTGGCGCCAGTGTCACAGCAGCGCCGCGTTGACAAGGACGGCGGCGCATGGCCAAAGTCGGCGATGCCTGAATTGAGTGTATGCGCCACCCTCGTTTTCAGCGCTGCGCATAAATCCAGGCAGCACCGGTTCCCGGTGTCCCACCACCGTCAGCAACAACAGGATTCTGCGTCGCAAGCAACATTTACGATCACCGCCGGCGCGGCGAAGCCGCCCACCAACTGACCCGCAGTAGTGGTTGAAAAAACGCGAATTCGCGGTGTTTTTCGACCACTATGGGGTCCACGCGCCCGAGGGTTCCCTAGCCGAGGCACGAGGCCAGGGAGGGCGTGGGGAGGGTCAGGTTTTCGGTGGGCGCTAGGGTTGGGGGATGCTGATCTTTTCCCTCCTGCTTCTTGCCGCCTGCTCACTCGGGATTGCTGCGGCCAACCATGCCTGCGCCGCGGGTAAAATCAAGAAGAATCCGCTGTTTGGCATTCGAACTGCCAAAACAATGGTCGATGAGGACACGTGGCAGGCCGGCCACGCCGCTGCCGTGCAGCCGCTTTGGGTCAGCGGCATTGCCGCAGCCGCCATTTCCCTGGCCGGCCTGCTGTTCCTGGACGATCCCAACACCCAGCTCGTCATGGTTTTCCTGGCGTGCGCACTGCTGATCACCGCGGTCGTATACGGCGCCAAGTTGGCAAATGTTGCGGCCGTGGAGGCCCTGACGGTGGAAAGGCTGCGCCGCTAGCCATCTTCCCCAACGCGCCCCAACTCCCGCGGCGCACGCGGGCGGCAGTCATAAAATGTCGGTTCCCTCCTATAGCGTTGAACCATGAAGTTACTGCACACCTCAGACTGGCATTTGGGCCGATCCTTTCACGGCGTCGGAACCCTTGCGGCGCAACGCCGGTTTGCCGATCAGCTGCTGGAAACCGTCACCACCGAAAACGTTGATGTGGTCCTGGTTGCCGGCGATGTCTATGACCGCGCACTGCCGGGCGTGGATGTTGTGAATCTTTTTGATGACATCCTGGCCCGGCTCAACGCCGCCGGTGTGCAGGTTGTGGTGACCAGCGGCAACCACGATTCCGCCACACGGCTTGGCTTTGGCGGCAAGCTGATGGAACGCTCCGGAGTGCATTTGCGCACGCGGCTGGCGGACTTGGCCGTCCCTGTCCTGCTACCCCTGGACGGTTCGGGCGACGGCGAGGCTGCCGTTGTGGCCATTTACGGCATCCCCTTTTTGGAGCCGCGCCTGGTGGCCCAGGACCTGGGCGTGGAAAACCCCACACACTTTGCCGTGACGGAGGCAGCGGTGAATCTCATTGCCGCGGACCTGGCCACGCGTGCCCCCGGAACACCCAGCGTGGTTTTGGCCCATACCTTTGCCAGCGGCGGGATCTCCTCAGCCAGTGAACGTGAGCTGTCCATTGGGGGTGTGGGGGCCGTCCCCTTGGAACTGTTTGAGCCCTTCAGCTATGCCGCATTGGGCCACCTGCACGGGCCCCAGACGCTCAGCAATTCCGTGCGTTACTCCGGTTCGCCCCTGCCCTACTCATTCTCCGAGGCCAAACACAACAAGGGTGCGTGGCTGGTGGAAATCACTGCCCGGGGGTTGGGCGGGGTGACAAAGGTTCAGTGGGCGCCGGAACGCGCATTGAGCATCCTCAGCGGAAAATTGGAAGAGCTGCTCTCCTCGCCCGACCATGAGCAGGCGGAGGGGCACTTTTGCCAGATCACCCTCACCGACAACGACCGTCCCGAACTGGCCATGGAGCGGCTGCGCGTGCGGTTCCCGAACACGCTTGTGCTGATGTTTGCCCCGGAGCTTGCGCGCGAGTCCACGCAACAAAGCTACGGTGAGCGCATTTCCGCGGCGGCCAACGAGTTGGATCTTTGCTGCGGTTTCCTTGACCATGTGCGGCACCGGGCCGCGAACGACGACGAACAAAAAGTCCTGCTCGAAGCCTTGGCTGCCGTGCGGGTGCAGGAGGCGTCCCAGTGAGGATCCACCGTTTGGAAATCCAGGCCTTTGGCCCCTTTGCCGGGCGTGAAGTGGTCGACTTTGATGAGCTGGGCGCCCAGGGGCTCTTTCTGCTCAACGGCTCCACGGGCGCCGGCAAGACAAGCGTGCTGGATGCCATTGCCTACGCCCTCTACGGCCAGGTTCCCGGTGCACGGCAGGGTGCCAGCGGGCAGCTGCGCAGCCACCATGCCGCCGAGGGTGTTGGCCCGGAAGTGCTGTGCGAGTTCAGTGCCGGCGGGCGGCGCCTGGAGGTTCAGCGCAAGCCAGAATGGATGCGGCCCGTGAAGCGCGGGCAGGGCACCACCCGGGAGCAGGCCAGCACCCAGCTGCGTGAAAAAACCGCTGACGGCTGGGAAGTGAAGTCCACCCGCAACGATGAGGCGGCGGCTGAAATTCAGGGGCTGCTGGGCATGACAATGGCACAGTTCACCAAAGTGGTGTTGCTGGCCCAGGGCGATTTTGCCGCGTTTCTGCGCGCCACCGCCGAGGAACGCCAAACGCTGTTGCAAAAACTCTTCGGCACCCACATCTACAAGGACTTGGAAGTCCGCCTGGCGGCCGAGTCGCGGCAGGCCAACAATGACGTGGCGGCCGGCCTGGGCGAGCTGGCAACAACCCAGCAGCTGGCCCGCAGCCAGAGCGCGCCCACCTTGGCAGCCCAGGCGGCAGCAGCCGGCTCCGAAGCATCCCCGCCCGAGCAGGACCCGGACGCCGTGGACATCGCAGAGCTGGTCGGCCTTGAGCTTTTTTCCGAGCTGGGACGCCAAGTGGACCAGGCTGTTGCGGCGGCGCACAGTCGTGCGGAGCAGGCACAACACAAGCACGACCACCTCGAGGAAACCGTGGGCGAAGCGCGGGCCCGCAGCGCACGCCACACGGCGCTGGCCGCGGCCCTGGCTGAACAAGGCAGGCTGGCAGGGTTGGCCGAGCAATCCCGGCAATGGCGCCACCAGCAGGAACAGCACCATGAAGCCCAAGTCTTGGCAGCAGTGGTGGACGCCGCTGGGAAAACAACGCTCGCCAGCCAACAGGCGCGGCAACTGGTAGCCGGTGCAGCGGCCGATTTCAGCGCCAATGACGTGGCCTTGACCTTGCTGGACCAGCCTGTGGAGACGGCCGGCGCCGGCGCCTTGGAAGCCGTCGACAGGGAACTGACAACGCAGCTGGCCGCCGTGGCAGCAGCGCTGCCGGAGGAATCCCGGCACCAGGCGAAAGCCGCCTTGCTGGCGAGCAACCAGAAGGCCCTGGCGCAGGCCCTGAAGCAGCAGCGTCAGCATACAGAGGCCGGCGCCGCGGCAAGGGCGCGCCTTGACCAGGTGTCGGGACGACTGGCGGAAATTCGTGACGACGGCCAGAGCGTGGACGTTACGGAGCAGGCGGCGCAGCAGGCCGAGCGCCTCGTGGACACCATCGAGGAATACACTGCCCAGCAACTGGCAGCCGATGACCTTGCAGAAGCCGAACGCAATGCGCGTGAGCATGAACTCGGCGCGAAGGAGGCCTGGCTTGGGGCGTTTGACCGCCGGCTCAGCCAGGCTGCCGGAGAACTGGCGGCCGGGTTGGTGGACGGCGAGCCGTGCCAGGTTTGCGGCAGCACGGTGCATCCGCATCCCTCACCCTTGGCTGGTTCCGGGGCAGACCTGCTCAAGGCGGAGAAGGCAGCCAAACAGGCCCACGAACGGGCCGAGGCACTGGCCAACGCGGCGCGGACAAAGCTTGCGCAGGCCCAAAGCGCACTGGCCGTCCTGGCGGAACGAGGGGGAGCGGGCAAGCTCCCGGAGGCCCGGGAGGCCGTGGCACAGGCCAAAGCGGACCACCAGCGCGCCACCGAAACACTCAGCGAGCTTGCGGCCCTGCAGTCCGAGGCAACAACCCTGGAAAAGCAGCTCGGGGACGCCCAGTCGGCAGTGCTGGCCGCTACGGAACGCGCAGCATCACTGGGCGCCACAAATATTGCACTGGAACAGGAAATTGAGCTCCTGGGGTCGGAATTGACGCTGGCCCGCGACGGCTACGGGTCGCTGGCGTTGCGCCAGGCTGCCCTGGCCCAGGCACAGGTTCCCGCAGATGCGCTGTTGCGGGCTGTTCGCCAGCGCGGCACGACGGTGCAGGCCCAGGAGGCGGCAGCCATTGCCCTGACCCAGGCCCTGGCCGCCTCGGACTTTGCCGATGTTGCACACCTCAAGGAGGCCCTGCTCAGCCCCGAGAAGGCGGCGGCCGTGGACAAGGACTTGAAGGACTACACCACAGCTGTTGCCGTCAACACGGACAGGCTGGCGGCTCCTGAGGCCGTTCTGGCCGCCCAGGAGTCGGCGGCGAACATTGTTGCGCCCACTGTTGCGGAATTGGAGGCGCTGGGCAATGCTGCCAAGGAAGCCCGGGCCCGGTCCCGTGCCGGTGCCGTGGCGCTGGGGTTGGCACAATCGGCGGCGGAACAGCTGGCGGCCACTGAGGTTGCCTTCAGGAAGCTCGAGGCAACCGTGGCGCCGCTGCGCGAGCGGGCCAAGATGCTCGCCGGACTGGCGGATGCCGTGCGTGGATCCGGGGACAACAGATACAAGATGACGCTGACCAGCTATGTGTTGGCAGCCCGGCTGGAACAGGTGGCCCAGGCGGCGTCCCTGCGGCTGGCCACCATGAGCGATGCCCGCTACACCCTGCGCCACAGCGACGCGAAGTCCGGCGGCAACCGGAAATCGGGGCTGGGCCTGGAAGTGGTTGACCAGTGGACGGGGGTGAGCCGGGACACTGCCACCTTGTCCGGCGGGGAGTCGTTCATGGCATCCTTGTCACTGGCCCTGGGGCTCTCGGATGTTGTCCAGCACGAGTCCGGCGGGCTGGACATGGAAACCCTCTTCGTGGATGAGGGCTTTGGCAGCCTTGACGAGCAATCCCTGGAACAAGTCATGGACGCCTTGGAGGGGCTGCGCGACGGAGGGCGCATGGTGGGACTTGTCAGCCACGTGGCAGAAATGAAGCAGCGCATCCCCATGCATTTGCACGTCTTGAAGGGCCGCGCAGGTTCCACGCTGACGGTGGGGGAGTCGGCATAGTTCCGGCCGGCGCCGAACCCCACTAGACTGAAAACGTATTTGGGTTCGGTGTGCCGGGTGGGGGGACGGTGCACACATACTTTGAGCTGACCGGATACACATGACCTCCCCACTTCCCAGCATCCCGGACCCCGCATCCACGCCCGAAATTCCAGCCCCCACTGTCACCGAAACGGGCACCAGCCGGTACGGCATGCTGCCCCGGCTGGCCGGAATAAGCTACATCCCGCTTGGCTTGTTTGCCCGAGTTCCGCTGGCCATGCTCACCATTGGTGTCCTGACCCTGGTCACCGCCGTCAGCGGTTCCTACGCGATCGGCGGCTACGCCGCCGGGGCCGTGGGCGTTGGTGCGGCGATCGGCGCCCCGTTGGTGGGCTATTTGGCGGACCGGCTCGGCCAAAAACGGGTCCTGCTCGTCTCCGCGGTGTCGAACGCCGTGCTGGTGTGCGCCGTCGTCGCCATGGCGTACAGCATTGACGAATTCACCGTTGCCGCCACCGTGGCCATGCTGGGCATTGCGCTGCTGGCCGGCGCCAGCTCACCCCAAGTGGGGCCGCTGTCGCGGGTGCGGTGGATGGCCCTGAGCAAGAAGCTGCCCAGGAACCAGCAAGGCCCCGTGGTGGACACGGCGTTGTCGCTGGAAGGCACGGCCGACGAAGTGACCTTTGTGCTGGGTCCGGCCCTGGTGGGCCTGCTGGCATCACTCGTGGCCCCCTGGCTGCCGCTGGTCCTGGCCGCCGCCATGACGGTGACCCTGGTGACGCTGTTCGCCATCCACCCCACCCAGGCCGCCGTTGGGGCGCGCCAAAATTCAGTCACCGGCAACGCCGGCTACGTCCCCGCCGAACCCATCAAGTGGCTGCGCGTTGCGGTCCCTGTCCTGGGCATGGTCTGCATGGGCACGTTCTTTGGATCCTCCCAAACAGCCTTGACGGCGTTCACCGGGGTGCACGGCTCCGTGGACCAGGCCGGGCTCATGTACGCCGTCATGGGTGCCAGTTCGGCAGTGGCCGCACTGACGGTGGCCTACTGGCCGGTTGCGTTCAGCCACGCCTGGCGCTGGGTGCTGACGGCCGGGCTGATGGCCGCCGGCACCCTGGCATTCCTGCTCCCGGATTCCCTGGGCGCCATGATCATTGTCCTGCTGCTGGTGGGCATTCCCGTGGGTCCCACCATGGTCACCATCTTCAGCGTGGGCAGTGTCATTGCCCCGCCGCAGTGGATGGGCACCGTCATGACGGCCCTGGCCAGCGGCATTGTGGCAGGCACCGCACTGGGTTCCTCGATCGCCGGTTCGCTGGCCCAAACCGTGGGCTACCAAACAGCGTTCATGGTCCCCATTGCCGCCGCGGCCGCGCTCCTGGTGCTGGGCCTGGTCGCCGCCTTGCTGCTTCGCCGCACCACCAAGGCCGGCTAGGTCCCGGGCGTTGCCCGGCCGGCCAGCGCCGCCATCACCCGGGCGTCGTCAAGCTGGTCAAAGCGCAGGTATGCCTCACTGACCGAATGCATGGTGGGCCATGGCTGCAGGCACGTCATCTTGTCTGCCAGTTCCGCCAGCTCGCTGCACGTGCGGGCCGGGGCCGCCGGAACGCACACATGGATGGTTCCGGCACGCTGCTCCCGCAGCAAACCCACAGCCGCCTGGAGCGTTGCACCCGTGGCGGCCCCGTCGTCGCAGAGCAGGATGGTGCGCCCGGCGACGGCGGGTTGGGGTTCGGTGACATAGAGGGCCTGCCGGCGCGCCAGTTCGGCCCGCTCGGCGGCGTCGACCTGCTCGAGTTCGGCGGGGTCGTAGCCGTTGCGGCGCAGGTACTCCATGGTGGCGGGCAGGTGGACGGCCGCCGTCAAGGCTCCGTAGCGCGCAAGTGCACCAAACGCGGTCTCGGGCGATCCCGGCACGCCCAGCTTCCGGACCACCATGACGTCCCAGGGCAGGGCTAGGGCGGAGGCCACCGCCTGGCCCACGGGTACGCCGCCGCGGGCCAAGGCCAGCACCACGGTGTCCGGGGACCTGCGCAAGGACACCATTTTTCGCGCCAGGCGGAGACCGGCGTCGTCCCTGTCGTCAAACGGAAACCAGGGGCGGGCTTCGCTGGAAACTCCCATGCCTACAGTATCCTCCAGCCGGAGGTGCCGCGCCACAGCCCGGCCGGTGCAACTAGGCCAGGAAGGCGATGGCTGCATCCTTGAAATCCCGCGAGGTCACGGCGTTGTTGTGGGTGCGCCCGGGGATGACATGCTGCTGGGCCCGGCCGCTGAGTTTGGCCAGCATGCCCATGCTCTTGGCGCGCTCGTCCCGGTCGCCCGCCACCAGCAGGATGGGCATCTTGGGGACGGCGTCGGCCGGTTCGAAGGGCTCCAGCTTGATGGCCTGGATCAACGCCAGCAGGGCGAAGATGTCGTTGCCGGGAATGAGCTGTGCCATCTCCAGCAACCAGCGCGTGGACTCGTCGGCAATGGGGGTGCCGTCGTTGAGGAACTTTTGTGCGGCCTCAAGGTCAAATTCGGCCAAGGGGTCCTGGGGGTTCGGGCCGCCCAGCACCATCTTGCGCACCAGTTCCGGCTGGGTGGCGCCAAACTCCCAGGCCAGCCGCGAGCCAAGCGAGTAGCCGATCAAGTCCACCCCGGAGCCGGGATCGTCGGCCTGCAGCGGCCGCACGCCCTGGTCGATGAGGATCTGGAGCAGGTCGGCACGGATTTTCCCGGGCGTGTAGGAATCAAGGTCGTAGGGGGCGGTGCTGTGCCCGTGGCCCGGCAGGTCAACGGAAAGGACGCGCCGGCCGGCCCCGTTCAGCGCAGAGACCCAGCCGCTTTTGACCCAGTTCAAGTCAATGGAGGAGGCAAATCCGTGGATCAGGAACACCGGTGGCAGGGGTGCGGGGGACTCGGCCTCGAAAACGGCCACGTTCAGCCCGGCGCTGGCGCCTTCAACAGTGTGCGAGGCGCTGGGGGCGGAGTGCTTGCCTGGGGGAGTCATGACTCAACCTGCCTTTCCCGCGGTGGCCGGCGCCGCCGTCGTACGTCAACAGTAGCGAAAACTTCCGGCCAACGGTGAACGGTATGCGCGTCGTTGAGCACACCGCCCACCTGAGACGCTAGTCACCTTGGCGCCGGGAGGCAATTCGAGTCCGGCTAGCGGGCTCGGCGACGCTGGAGGCGCTGGGCCAGTGCACAAACAAGGGCGATCCCGGCCACGAGTGTGAACGTGCCAAACAGCTGGCCCCTGCTGGACTCCCCGATGAAGCCCACCGCAAAGATCGCTGCGAGCAACACCAGCCCGAAGATGGTCAACGCGGGAAAGGCCTTCATGCGCAGGGGCAGGACAATGCCGTCGCGGTCGGCACGCCTGCGCAGGATCAGCTGCGAGACCAGGGCGATGCCCCAGACAATAAGGCAGGTGGACCCCACCAGGTTGAGCAGGGCGTCAAGGACCCGCGTGGGGAACAGCAGCTCCAGGACCACGGCGGCAAAGCCGAAGCTGACCGAAACCGCCACGGCGGCCAGGGGAACCTGGCGCCCGGTGGTGCGGGAAAAGATGCGGGGGGCCTCGCCCCGTTCGCCCAGTGAGTAGATCATGCGGGACGCGCCGTAGAGGTTGGCGTTCAAGGCCGACAGCAGGGCTGCAACGGCCACCAGGGTGATGGCTGTTCCGGCCCATTCAATGCCGGCGATGTTGAGCACGGCGGCGAAGGGGGAGCTGAGGTCGGGCGAATTCCAGGGCAGCACAGCGGCGATGATGAAGATCGAGCCAATGTAAAACACCAGGATGCGCCAGACCACTGTGCGCACGGCAATGGCCACGCTGCGCTGCGGGTCAGCCGTCTCCGCGGCGGCAACCGCCACGATTTCCGTGCCGCCAAAGGCAAAGACCACCACAAAGAGCCCGGTGGCGATTCCGGAGAGGCCGTTCGGGGCGAAACCGCCGTTGTTGACCAGGTTGCCCAGCCCCGGTGATTCGGCCCCGGGCAGCCAGCCCAGCAGGAGAAGCGCACCAAAGACCAGGAACAGCACAATGGCGCCGACTTTGAGCAAGGCAAACCAGAACTCAAATTCGCCGTAGTTTTTCACCGAGGTCAGGTTGATTGCCGTAAAGGTGACCATGAAGATCAAGGTCAGCGCCCACACGGGGATGACGGGCCACACGCTGACCAGCAGGGCCGCCGCACCGAGTGCCTCGGCGGCGATGACCACCACCAGCTGCAGCCACCACAACCAGCCCACTGTGGAGCCGGCCACCGGGCCCATGGCCTTTTGGGCGTACACCGAGAATGCGCCGGAGTTGGGGTTGGCGGCAGCCATTTCGCCCAGGGCCCACATGACCAGGATGATCAGGGTTCCCGCGGCAAGGTAGGAAATCAGGACCGCGGGCCCGGCCACGGCCAGGCCTTTTCCCGAGCCGAGAAACAGGCCCGCGCCGATGGCGCTGCCGAGCCCCATCATGGTCAGTTGGCGCTGCTTGAGGGAGTGCCCCAACCCACCCGTCGTCGGTGCTGGGATGGTTGCTGCTGATGGCAGGGAACTCATGGAGGGAATGCCTTCTTCGTGGTGCGGGCTGGGCGGGGTGCGGTGTGTTGACCCACACGCATTATCCACCACGGTCCGCGGTGGGCCCAAAGCGGGGCCGGGTGCGCATGCGGGCTACGGTGCCGCGGTGCCGCGCGGGTGCCCCGGGGCGATCACCGGCACTCCGTTAAGATGCCGGCCGGCGGCAACTGTGGCGAAATATTTGTCCGGACGGAGGGATCGGGCGTAGAATCAGTTTTAGTCAAAGTGACTTTAACTAAAATGACGGGAGCGGGTGTCATGGATCGTCTTGCATTTGTCAGCCCCGCCAACGTCAGCGAACGGCTCGCCCAGGCTCCCGACCTGGCCATTTCCACGGTCATTTTTGCCCTGCGGCCCGGCGGCGACGGCGAGCGCGCCACGATGTGGCTGCCGCTGGTCAGGCGCATCCGTGAACCGTTCAGGGGCCTTTGGGCCCTGCCGGGCGGCCCGCTGACCCAGGCCGAGTCGCTGCAGGATACGGCCGCCCGCAACCTGGCGGACACCACGGGCCTGGCGCCGAAGTACCTGGAACAGCTGTACGCCTTTGGCGGGCTGCACCGCTCACCCAGCCAGCGTGTGGTCTCCATTGTGTACTGGGCCATGGTGCAGGCCGGGGAGGCCGTCATGACCCACGAGTCGGAGAATGTGCGCTGGTTCAAGGCCGACGGGCTCATGGACCTTGCCTTCGACCACAACCAGATCGTTGACTATGCGCTCTGGCGCCTGCGCAACAAGATGACCTACGGCTCCATTGCCTATCACCTCCTGGGGGAGACCTTCACCCTGGCCCAGGTGCGCGAGGTGTATGAGGCGGTCCTGGACCGCACCGTCGATCCGGCGAATTTCCGCCGCCAGCTCAAGCATGCCCAGCACATTGAGGCGACGGAGGAGTTCCTCCAAGGCGGCAAGCACCGCCCGCCGCGCCTGTACCGCTATACAGGAAACACCGCACCGGATTCCCCGGCCCCGGCCTCCTGACCCGCCCACTTTCCTGCCACACCAACGGAGCACGCCATGCCATCAGTCAACACCGCCCTCCAGCTCATCACCCGAGAGGAAGCCCTTGCCGCGGGCAAGCCCGGCCGCGAGCAGTCCAGCTGCAGCACCGAGCTGTCCAAGGGCCCCTGGGAATTTGACCTGGCAGAGGCGCTCGCCGGCACGCCCGGCTACGGCCCCGGAGCCTCCAACGAGGACATTGCACCCGTGGAGACCCCGCGCCAGGGCCAGCTGCCGCAGGAGTACAAGGACGCCTCCGACGCCGACCTCAAGGCGCGCATCCTCGCCGCCAAGGCTGAACTGGGGGACCGCGTCGTCGTGCTGGGGCATTTTTACCAGCGCGACGAAGTGGTGGAATTTGCCGACTTTGTGGGGGACTCCTTCCAGCTGGCCAACGCCGCCAAGAACCGCAGCGAGGCCGAGGCCATTGTGTTCTGCGGCGTCCACTTCATGGCCGAGACCGCCGACATGCTCTCCGGCAGCCACCAGTCGGTCATCCTGCCCAACCTTGCCGCGGGGTGCTCCATGGCCGACATGGCGGACCTGCCCTCCGTCGAGGCCTGCTGGGCGCAGCTGGAGGAGCTGTACGGCACCGAGCCCGACGCCGACGGCCGGGTTCCAGTCATCCCCGTCACCTACATGAATTCCTCGGCCGCGCTGAAGGCGTTCTGCGGTGAGCACGGCGGCATTGTGTGCACCTCATCCAACGCCTCAACGGTGCTGGAATGGGCCTTTGAGCGCGGCCGGCGCGTGCTGTTCTTCCCGGACCAGCACCTGGGCCGCAACACGGCCAAGGCCATGGGTGTTGCGCTGGAGAACATGCCGCTGTGGAACCCGCGCATGCCCCTGGGCGGCAACAGCGACCAGGTCATGGAAGACGCCAAGGTGGTGCTCTGGCAGGGGTTCTGCTCGGTCCACAAGCGGTTCACCGTGGCGCAGATCGAGCAGGCCCGGATCGACTTCCCCGGCGTGCGGGTGGTGGTGCATCCGGAGTGCCCCATGGAGGTGGTGGATGCCGCTGACGAGGCCGGCTCCACCGACTACATTCTCAAGGCCATCCAGGGCGCCCCGGACGGCAGCACCTTCGCCATCGGCACCGAGATCAACATGGTCAACAGGCTGGCGGCCCAATATCCGCAGCACACCATCTTCTGCCTCGACCCGGTCATCTGCCCCTGTTCCACCATGTACAGGATCCACCCCGGGTACCTGGCCTGGGTGCTGGAGGGGCTGTTGCGCGGTGAAGTGCTGAACCAGATCACGGTTCCGGAAGCCACAGCGGTCAATGCCCGCATCGCCCTGGAACGGATGCTCGCGGCCAAGCCCGGCCAGGCCCGGCCCACGGCGCCGCTGTCATGACAGCGCGCAACTCGCACCTGGTGGTGGTGGGCAGCGGCATAGCGGGCCTCTACAGTGCGCTGCTTGCCGCCGAGGCGGGGCTGCGCGTGACACTGCTGAGCAAGGGGTCCCTGGCCCAGAGCAACACGCACTTCGCCCAGGGCGGGATCTGTGCCGTTCTGGCCCCGGGCGACGCCGCCCCCGGGGACACGGTTGCCGCGCACATTGCCGACACCCTCAAGGCCGGGGCGGGGCAGTGCGACCCCGAGGCGGTGCG
This sequence comes from Specibacter sp., assembly GCA_039932175.1. Classification (GTDB taxonomy): domain Bacteria; phylum Actinomycetota; class Actinomycetes; order Actinomycetales; family Micrococcaceae; genus Specibacter. The sequence goes on along the minus strand of JBDTQM010000028.1, from coordinate 4,647 downwards.
AATTCTGTGCAGCGAGGCGGCAGCGGACATTGCTGCACTGGAACGCTTTGGCGTGGCGTTTGACCGCGATCCGGGGACAGGGCGCCGGGCGCTGGGTCTGGAAGGGGCGCATTCGGCGGCCCGCATCCTGCACGCAGGCGGTGACGCCACCGGGGCGGCCATTGCCGACGGGCTGATCCGGGCGGTCCGTGATGCGGCCGCGCTGGGCACCATCACCATCGAGGAAAATGCCTTTTTGCAGGAACTGCTGCTGCGCCGGGACCGGGTTGAGGGTGTGCTCTTCCACCGCTCACGGGGGCAGGGCGGCACAGTTGCCCTGCACGCCGACGCCGTCCTGCTGGCCACCGGCGGCGCCGGACAGCTCTTCGAGTTCACCACCAACCCCGAGGTGGCAACCGCCGACGGCGTGGCTGCGGCATGGCGGGCGGGGGCGGCACTGGCGGACCTGGAGTACTTCCAGTTCCATCCAACAGCCCTGGCAGTGGGCAAGAACTTTCTGGTTTCTGAGGCCGTGCGGGGGGCCGGTGCGGTCCTGCGGGACGCAGCCGGGGAGGCTTTCATGCTCAGCTTCCACCCCGACGGCGAGCTGGCACCGCGCGATGTGGTCTCGCGGAGCATTGCCGCCCACCTGGCGGCCGGCTCCGATTCGGCCGCCACTGTTTTCCTTGACGCCACGGCAGTGGAAAAACTCCACGGCCCCGGGTACCTGTCCCGGCGATTCCCCACGATTGACGCCATGACCCGTGAACTGGGTTTTGACTGGTCGCGGGAATGGCTTCCCGTGGCGCCCGCTGCGCACTATTGGATGGGCGGCGTGGCCACAAACCTCAACGCCCAAACCTCCCTGCCGGGGCTGTACGCCGCCGGCGAGGTTGCCTGCACGGGAGTCCACGGCGCCAACCGCCTGGCCTCCAACTCGCTCCTGGAAGGGCTGGTCTTTGGCCGCCGCGGCGTTGCGGCGTTCCTGGCGGAAACCCGGGATGCACAACGGCAGGATGCTCACGGGCAGGGCGCGGAAACGCCTGGCCCGGACGTGCGGCCCGCCGCAGCCCCGAACGCAGCCGCTTGGCCCGAACTCCACGCCATCGACACGATGCCGGCCGGCTCCCTTGGCCTGCCAGCCACGGACGTGCCGGCACCACCTGAGACGGAACCCTTCAGCCGCCAGGCACTGCGCCGGCTCATGAGCCGCCATGTTGGGGTGGTCCGGGACCATGTCGGGCTCCAGCATGCCCAAGCCGTCCTGTCGCATTGGCGCTCGCAGTTGGCCTGCGACGACACGGCCGGCGCAGGCCGGGACGCCGCGGAATCCGCCAACCTGCTCCTGGTGGCAGGGCTGCTGGTCCACGCAGCCCTGGTGCGCCGGGAGTCGGTGGGTGCCCATTTCCGCAGCGACCATGCCGATGCCGGCGGACACACGGCCGGCCACGAACCGGCCACCCGGACTGCCCGCTTTTGGACCGACCCCACCGCCTGCCCCGCCACGGAGCAGAGCACCAGCCTTGCCGAACTTGAAAGCGAAACAGTATGAACGCGCTCGAACCAGTCCCGCCAACAGCCACAGCCACAGCCACGCTGCCAAGCCTGCCCGCAACAGCCGTGGACACCATCTTGCGTGCGGCCTTCGTGGAGGACGCACCCTACGGCGACATCACCTCGGCCACGCTGCTGCCAGCCGAGGCCCAGGCGACGGCGTGGCTGGTTGCGCGGGAACCTGGCATCTTTTCCGGCGGCGAGGTCTTCACAGCGGCCATGCTCATGCAGGATCCGCTGGCAGTGGTTGAGCAGCTCATTGCCGACGGTCGGCATTTTGAGGCGGGCGCCCGGATCATGCGCGTCACGGGGTCGGCGCGCGGTGTGCTGACAGCCGAGCGCATTGCCCTGAACCTGACCCAGCGCATGAGCGCCATTGCAACAAAGACGGCACAGTATGCAGCCGTGATCGCCGGCACCAAGGCGCGGGTGACTGACACCCGCAAGACCACCCCGGGGCTGCGCGTGCTGGAACGCTATGCCGTGCGCTGCGGCGGCGGTCACAACCACCGGTTCTCCCTCTCCGATGCCGTGCTGGCCAAAGACAACCACCTGGCCGTCTTGACCGGCGGGGACCCGGGAAAGCTGACTTCGGCGCTGGCCGGGGTGCGGGCGCAGCTGCCCCACACGATCCACTTTGAGGTGGAGGTGGACAGCATTGAGCAAATCGAACCCGTGCTGGCGGCCGGCGTGGACACCATCATGCTGGACAACTTCAGCAACGAGCAGCTGGTCCGGGGCGTGGCACTGGTCAACGGCCGTGCACTGGTGGAGGCCAGCGGAAATGTCAACCTCGGCACCATTGCTGCCATCGCCCAAACCGGTGTTGACATCATTTCCGTCGGCGCACTCACCCACAGCGTCCGGGCACTGGACCTTGGCCTGGACATCGCCATCGAGGCCTGAGTCATGATCTTCCTGGACGCCGCAGCCACCACGCCGGTCCGGCGCGAGGTCATTGAGGCGATGTTTCCGTTCCTGACCAGCCAGTTTGGCAACCCCTCCAGCCACCATGAGCTGGGGGAGCTGGCAGCAAACGCCCTGGCCGCGGCCAGGGCGCAGTGCGCGGCAGTTCTGGGCTGCCACGCCGAGGAGCTGTTCTTCACCTCGGGCGGCACCGAGGCGGACAACCTGGCGTTGAAGGGGATCGCCCTGGCCCGCCAGGCCGCCGATCCGGCCCGCACCAGGGTTGTCATCAGCGCCATTGAGCACCCGGCCATTGCCGACTCCGCCGACTACCTGCGCCGCGTCCACGGCTTTGTGGTTGAGGTGGTGCCTGTGGGCCCGGACGGCCTGGTGGACCCGCAGGCGTTTGCCGCTGTGCTTGGCAGCGCCGGCCCGGCCGGCGGCGATGTTGCCGTTGCCTCCATCATGTACGCCAACAACGAGGTGGGCACTGTTCAGGACATTGGGGCGCTGGCGGGCATTGCCCGCCGGCACGGCGTTCCGTTCCACAGCGATGCCGTCCAGGCCACCGGCTGGCTTGAGCTGAACGTCAACCGCCTGGGCGTTGACGCGCTGAGCATTTCCGGGCACAAACTGGGCGCACCCAAGGGGATTGGCCTGCTGTACGTCAGGAGCCCGGTTCCGCTTGAACCGCTCATCCACGGCGGTGGACAGGAACGCGGCACCCGTTCCGGCACCGAGAATGTGGCGTTCGCCGTGGCCCTGGCCACGGCGTTGCGGCTCTCCGAGGCGGGCCGGGACGAGGCCGCGGCCCGCGTCAGCGCGCTCCGGGACGGCTTCATCGATGAAGTGCTGGCGCGCATTCCGGCCGCGATGCTGACGGGGCACCGCAGCAGCCGCCTGCCCGGCGTTGCCTCGTTCTGCTTCCCCGGCACCAGCGGGGAATCGGTGCTGCTGGAATTGGAGCGGCGGGGGATTGTTTGCTCGTCGGGCTCGGCCTGCGCCGCGGGGTCTGACGAACCGTCGGCAGTGCTCAGCGCCATGGGCATTGAGCGCGGTGTTGCCCAGACGGCCCTGCGGTTCAGCTTTGGCGCGGACGTGGCCGCGGGCGACTTGGCACAGGCCGCCAATGACCTGGCGGCTGCCGTGGCCAGAGTTGGCAGCCTGGGCCGCTGACCCCAACGCGGCTCCCGTGTTGCCGGGGAATTAGGGCACAAAATTGGCACTAATTAGTGGGCGGCATTTGGGCGTACGGTGGAAAGAAATCAGGCCAGGCACGGCCGGATTATTTCAGGCAAGGAGAGCATCATGACCGCCACAGTTCCCGTCACAGAATGCGCCGTGGAAAACTGTTCATTCAACGACCACACCCACTGCGGGGCCGCGGGCATCACGATCGGCGGCAACACCGACCACGCCCAGTGCGCCACTTTCATCGACACCGGCGTCCATGGCGGGCTGCCCAAGGTGCTGGCCTCCGTGGGTGCCTGCCAGCGCACCGAATGCATCCACAACGACCACCTGATGTGTGGTGCGGAGTCGGTCAAGGTGGGCCCCGGAGCAGACAACGCCGACTGCCTAACGTACGAGCACACCAGCTAGCGCAGCACCGCCGGCGCGTCCCCGACGTCACGTTGGCGCGTGGAGGAGGGGCGGCGCAGCCTGCGAAAAATCCAGTACCTCATCATAAGGAAGCGGGTCACGGCGGAGGCCGCATTTCCGCCAACAATCACCGCCAGCTCCACCAGAAGCGGGGCGTTGGGTGAGACCTCACGGAGCACCCACAGGCTGCCGCTGGTGAAGACGAGCGCCAGAACCATGACCCACAGGCCGCGCCTCTGGTCCCGCCACCACAGCGCCCCTCCGCGGATGCCGAAACTCAGCCGCCGGTTTAGGTCCGTGTTGAGCACCGAGCACAAGATGAGGGAAACGGCGTTGGCCCATTGAGTATCCATGACGGGGCGCAGGCTGGAAAAAATGGTCATCGAAATGACTGTGCAAACGACGGCGACCAGCGCAAAGCCGCGCAACTGCAGGGCCAGCACGGGGTGGCGCTGGAACCACTGCGGGCGCACAGCAAACGGCCCGCTGGATGCTGCGCTGGGCGCAGGATCCGCGGGGGATGGCTCGGTGGGTGCTTTTGTTGCCATGGGTAACCAATAATGCCAGCTGATCATCGCAGCTCCCAATGCGGGGCATGGGTGTTGG
>JBDTQM010000027.1:0-27835 GCA_039932175.1 Specibacter sp. | reverse complement strand
GCGCCGGACGGAAGATTCCGCGGCGGCCCACCTTGCCTCGGCGAGCAGTCCGCCCCGCACCGTGTGGGGGCGGACGGCCCGTCACCAGGCCTCGGCGAGCAGTCCGCCCAGGAGCTGGCCGTCGTCGACCTTCAGCCCGCGGGCGTTGAACCAGGCGCACATGTTCCGGCAGTCCCGGGCCAGCAGTTCCGCACCCTGCACGTTCCCGGCCAAGTCAACCAGCTGCGGCAGGTCGATGACCACCAGGCGGTCGCCGGCGGCCAGCACGTTGTAGGGGGAGAGGTCGCCGTGGGCATAGCCCATCCGGGCGAAGCCGGACATGGCGTCCACGAGTTGCTCCCAATAGTCCTCAAGCCGGTCCCGGCTCGGATTGACCGACTGCAGCCTTGGGGCAGCAGCGCCGGGGAGTTCCGGATCCTCAATGAACTCCATCATGATTTCGGTGCCGCAGATCTGCAGCGGATAGGGCACGGGAATGCCGTTTTCGTGCGCCATGCGAAGGTACGTCCATTCGGCGTCCGCCCAGCGGGCGGCCTCCACCTCGCGGCCGTAGCTGCTGCCATTTTTGATGGCCCGGGCGTCGCGGGACCGCCGCACGGAGCGCCCCTCCGTGTACGTGGAGGACCTGTGGAAGAGCCGCTGCTCGGCTGAACGGTAGCGCTTGGCCGCGAACAGGGCGCTGCGGGATTCGGTGGCCCGTTCCAGGAGGAAGACGTCGGCCTCCTTGCCCGTTTTCAGGATGCCAAGGTCGGTGTCAACGGCGGCGGCGTCCTCAATGACAAACTCCGGATACGGGGCGGGGCCGCGCATGAGTTTTTCCAGCTCGGGCCACGTGGACCAGCGCTGGTTCGCGGCCAGGGAATCGTCAAGGACGTTCCAGTCCTCGGGGCGTGTTTGCGCCTGTTCAAAGGCACTGTCCATGCGGGGACTGCGGTGCTGGGAGGACTTGCGGGTGAATTTTTCGAAGTGCGCGGTGTCAGCAGAATGCTTCATGGGTGAATCGACTCCTGGGGAGGGTAATGCGGATGTTTTGGGCACGGAGAGCTGCTCGAACAATCATTGGTTCCTCCTTCGGGTCGGTTCGGATCATGGCGGAAAGCCACTTAATCTGACCACGGTGGCTTTGGCCGTGTCAATGGTGGATGTACGCGGCGCCTCTGCCGGGTACGCTGCCGGGTTCTTGCGGCGGCTGCTCGCCTGCCGTTAGCCGGTGCGCCTGGCCCGGGCCGCCTTGGGGCTGCCTGCCGGGAGCGTTCCCCAGCGCTGCCAGCCGAAGAAGGCCAGGGCGGCCTGGGCCACGAACAGGAAGATCAGCACCGAACCCTGGGCCAGCATTGTGGTGGAGTAGACCGACGCAACGGATGCCGCGACGACCAGCAGCCACGCCCAGCGTGAGCGGTGGGCCAGGCCCAGCAGCGCGGCCGGCAGCAGGCCCATCAGGAAGCCGGTGAGCAGCAGCGCGGCCCAGGGGATGCGTGAGAGCGGGGCCGAGAATCCCGAGAAGATCGAGGCGATAACCAGCATTGACCCCAGGGCATAGACCAGCGCCACGGCCGCCGGTGCCAGCAGGTCCACGCCGCTGAAGGGCCGCAGCGAAAAACTCCGCAGGCGCCGGGATTCCAGCGGCAGCTTCCGGAAGGACAACAGCCCGTACGCGGCGGATCCGACAGCCACGGCGAGCGGGACGGCCACGCCGGCGGCAAACATCGCCAGCCCGGCCGGGGAGGCCGCCAGAAGGCCCGGGAAGTTCATCAATTGCGCCAGTCCCTGCAACAGGAACGCGGCCCCGGCCAGCCACCAGCCAGTGTCGCTGCGCCGGGCCAGCAGCATCAGCGATGCGCAGATCAGCAGCGACCCAAGGACCGTCAAGGCCACGGCTGCAACATCAAGTGGGCCGGCCGTCCGGCCAAACAAAAGCTCGCCAATTCCATACATGCCCCCACTCTAGGCATGACGGGACGTTTGGCGGGCATTGTGCGGTGGGCTGGGACGGTGCGGCTGCCAACAACCTTGGCGTCCCGGCCGCCGTCGTCCCCGGGGGCGTCAGGGGTAGGGTCAAAGAATGGTTGAAATTCCTTTTCCCCTGACCACGGAGCGGCTCATTCTGCGGCGGTTCACCACCGATGACCTGGCTCCGTACCACGACTACCAGCGGCTGCCCGAGACAGCCCGGTACCTGTACGGCGAGGCCCGGAGCTATGCGCAGTGCATGGCGCGGGTCGGCCGCTATGTGGAGGAACCGTTCAACGGGCCCGGCGACTGGGCCAGCTTTGCCGTGGAACTTCAGTCAACGCCCGGGCTGATCGGCGAGCTGGCGCTGAAGTGGAACGCCGGCGGCAAGCCCGAGGGGCCGCAACCGGAGCGCTTTGGTGAGATTGGCTGGACCATGGCACCGGCCGCGCAGGGCCGCGGCTACGCCACCGAGGCGGCCCGGGCCGTGCTGGAGCTGGCGCTGGACAGGCTCAATTTCCGCCGCGTCGAGGCGAGGCTGGACGTCCGGAACACGGCATCGGCCGCGATTTGTGAGCGGTTGGGCATGGAGCGCGAAGGCGTCATGCGCAACAACATGTTCCTCAAGGGCGAGTGGACGTCCGAGGCCGTCTACGCCACCGTCCGAAGCTTGTGAACATCGAACTGCTTGCGGCCCCGTGAACGGGCAGTAGTTGTTGACGAAGAACATCAACAACTACTGCCCGTTCGGCAGGCGGTTAGCGGAGCTGGGTGGCTCGGAGGGCGTCGGCCAGGAACGCGTAGTCCCAGGCGCGCGTCTTCCAGCCCTCATAGCGGCCGGAGGCGCCGCCGTGGCCGCCGTCCATTTCAATCTTCATGACAATGGGCTCAGCGCCGGTGGACTTGGCGCGCAGTTCCTGCACCCATTTGGCCGGTTCCACGTACAGCACTCGGGTGTCGTTGAAGCTGGTGACGGCCGCGATCTTCGGGTAGGCAGCGGCGCCAACGTTTTCGTACGGGGTGTAGCTCTTCATGTACTTGTACACCTCGGGATCGGCGATCGGGTTGCCCCACTCCTCCCACTCCAAGGCAGAGAGCGGCAGTTCCGGATCCAGGATGGTGGTCAGGGCATCCACAAACGGCACCTGGGCCACCACGGCTGCATACTTTTCCGGGGCCATGTTCGCCACGGCGCCCATCAACAGCCCGCCGGCCGAGCCGCCCATGGCCGCAATCCTTGCGGGATCCACCCAGCCGGAGCCGGCAACCCAGTCCGTGGCCGCGATGAAGTCGGTGAACGTGTTCTTTTTGTTGAGCTTCTTGCCGTCCTCGTACCAGTGCCGGCCCATCTCGCCGCCGCCGCGGACATGCGCAATGACAAACACCACGCCGCGGTCCAGCAGTGACAGGCGCGGCACGCCAAAGCCGGGGTCCATGCTGACCTCATAGGAGCCGTAGCCGTACACAACCGCTGCGTTACTGCCGTCGCGGGGCAGGTCCGCCCGGCGCAGCACCGACAACGGAACCAGTGTGCCGTCCGGGGCCGTGGCCCACTCGCGTTCGGCAATGTAGTCCTGTGCACGGTAGCCGCCCAGCACGGGCGTTTCCTTGCGCAGCAGCAGCTCGCCCGCAGCGCCGGACACGGGCAGGACGTAGTCGTAAACGCGCGGCGGCGTGAAGTCGGACGTGTAGATCAGGCGGATGACGGGGGACTCAAACTCGCTCCCGTCCATCGAGGCCGTGTACAGCTCTTCATCAAAGACAGGTTCGACGGCGGCGCCCTGGCCCGCGCTGCCCAAGCCTTCCAGCGCTGTCACCTGAATGCGCTCGATGGTGTCCTTGCGGAGGGAAACCACCATGTGGGTGGCGGTGACGGTGGCGCCGTTGATGCGCACCGAGTCGCTGTGCGGCACCACCGTGTCCCAGTGCTGCGACGGAACATCCTTGCCGAACTCCGCAGCGTCAACCAGGGAAATCATCGAGTTCACGGCGTCACGGTCATGGGTCAGCAGGACCTTTTCGACGCCGTCCAAAAGGAAGGGTTCGGCGTCGTACAGGATCTCGGCGCTGCGCGGGATCAGGACCTGCAGGCCCTTCTCGGGGGCGGCAAAGTCCAGCAGGCGGGTTTCGCTGAACTCGGAGCAGCCGATGCTGACCATCAGGTGGCGGCGGTCGGCGGAGAGGTCGAAGCCCGTCCACATGGCGACGTCGTCCTCCTGGTACAGGACAGCATCGGAGGAGACAGGTGTGCCCAGGACGTGGGTTTTGACCTGGTAGGGGCGCCAGGAATCGTCGGCCACCATGTAGAACAGGGTGGTTCCGTCGGGGGAGAAGCTCAGGCCGTAGAACACGTTCTCGATGGTGTCCGGGAGCATCCGGCCCGTGCGCAGGTCCTTGATGCGTACCGTGAAGAGCTCGTCGCCGGCGTTGTCCACGGCGTAGGCGTACAGGTTCCCGTCGCGGGTGACTGCTGCGCCGCCCAGCGAGAAGAACGGCTGGCCTTCGGCCTCACGGTTGCCATCGAGCAGGATTTCCTCGCCCGGAACGTCCACGCCGGGCTCCACCAGCGGAGGCGTCCAGTCAGCCAGGGTGCCGTCGCTGCCGGCCGCCACACGGCACTGGATGCCGTAGGCCTGGCCCTCCACCATGCGGCCGTAGTACCACCAGTCATCCTTGCGGCTGGGCACGGACAAGTCAGTTTCCTGCGTGCGGTTCTTGATCTCGTTGAAAATGGCCGTCCGGAGCTGTTCCTGGCCGGCCGTGACAGCGTCCGTGTAGGCCTGCTCGGCGTTCAGGTGGGCCACCACCTCGGGGCTTTCCTTTTCCCGCAGCCATTCGTAGTTGTCCACAAAGGTGTCCCCGTGATGGGTGCGCTCCACCGGAACCTTCTTGGCCACCGGCGGCGTTGAAACGGGCGTTGAGCGTGGGGCTGAGACGTCAGGAAGTGTCATGGCTCCAACTCTATCGAGGCATCGCGGGCACAGTTCGGGTCTATGCCCACAGCGGAGAGCGCCCCTGGATCTGTGACGCAGTTAATGCACTGGATAACGCTTTCCGGCGCGAAATTCGTGCATCAACTGCGTCACAGATGAGGCGGGCGGGGAAGGAAGGCTGGTCCCGGCGGGGCCCCGGGCCGCTATCTGGTGTCCAGATCCTCGAAAATGAGGAATGTCTGGGTGTCCAGGACGCCGGGCATGGATTGGAGCTGGTCAAAGATGACCTTGCGCAGGCCCTGGTTGTCCTCGGCCCGGACCAGCAGGATCACATCGAAATCGCCGCCCACCAAGGCAATATGGGCCACCTCGGGGATGGCGCGCAAATCTTCCCGGAGTTCCCGCCAGGAATGCTGGCTCACCTTCAAGGTGACATAGGCGGAGGACTTCAATCCCGCCTTGACCGGGTCCACCAAGGCGGTGAACTTGGTGAGGACCCCGTCGGCGGTCAGGCGGGAGATCCTTGAATATGCATGGGCGCGGGAGATGTGCACGTTCTCCGCGACGGTGCTCACGGACATGCGGCCGTCCCGGGTGAGCTCGGCCAGGATCTTTTTGTCCACGTCGTCGAGCGGTGGTGGGGAACTCTCGGTCACGGCACTCCCGGGTCGGCTGGGCGGGGCGAAAGACTCCCCGCCAAAAAGCCGGGACTGTAACGCCGCTCACATGTCATTGTGTCTCCTAGACTACGGACTTTGATCGGTTAATTCCAGAGAATTGCAAAACTATGGATACAAAACCGGGCAAATCACATACTGAAGGGACAGAACATCTTTATTTGCGCGCCCCTGTTGCATGCGGGGCGGGCCGACTACCCAAAGGAGGGCGGAGTTCAATGACGACCCACCCGGAATTCCTCGAGAGCCAGAGCTATCTGCTGCCCTCGGCCGAACCCGTCCAGCTCATCGGAGCCAACGGCACCAAGGCACCAGCAAAGCAGTTCAAGGAGCCCTACCAGGTCCCCGAGATGGCAACGTTGCTCGAGGGCTATGAGCGGCTGGTGGTTGGTCGGCGCATCAATGATCAAGCCGGTGCCTTGGTGCGGCAGGGGCGAATGGCCGTATATCCGTCGTCGCACGGCCAGGAAGCCTGCCAGGTGGCGGCCGTCATGTGCCTGCGGCGCAGCGATTGGCTTTTCCCCACCTACCGCGACACCGTGGCCGTGCTGGGCCGCGGCGTTGATCCCGGCCACGCCTTCGAGGGATTGCGCGGCGACTGGCACGCGGGCTTCAACCCTCACGACTACAACACTGCCAACCCCGCCACGCCGCTGGCCACCCAGCTCCTGCATGCGGTGGGGGTGGCGCACTCGGCCAAGCTGCGCGGCGAGGACACAGTGGTCCTGGCGCTGTGCGGGGACGGTGCCACGAGTGAGGGCGACTTCCACGAGGCGCTGAACTTTGCCGCCGTTTTCCACGTCCCTGTGGTGTTCCTCATCCAAAACAACCAGTACGCCATCTCCGTCCCGCTCATCCGCCAAAGCGTGGCCCCGTCCCTGGCCCACAAGGCTGTGGGCTACGGCATGCCCGGCGAGCGCGTGGACGGCAATGACCTGGCCGCCCTGCTGGCGGTCCTTGGCCACGCGGTGCACCGTGCCCGCAACGGTGGCGGGCCGGCGCTGGTGGAGGCGCACACCTACCGGATGCAGGCGCACACCAACGCCGATGACGCCACCCGCTACCGCAGCGACGACGAAGTGGCCCAGTGGGTGCCGAAGGATCCGCTGCTGCGTGTGGAGAAATACCTGAACGACGCCGGGGCGCTGGCTGCCGCCGACCGCGAACGCATCGCCGTGGCCGCGGAAACCATGGCCAAAACCTTGCGGGACGGGCTCAACGCCGAGACCACGCTGGACCCCCTGGACCTGTTCAAGTTCGTCTACAGCGAGCCAACACCCCAATTGCGTGAACAAAGAACCCTGCTTGCGGCGGAACTGGCCGCATCGACTGCCACCTCGGGAGCCCCATCATGACCACCATCGCCCAGACACCCCAGCCAGCCAAACCGGCCGGCCAGCCGGGGGAGCCACTATCAGGTGTCCAAACCATCACCTTTGCCAAGGCGCTGACCTTGGCCATGGCCGACGCCATGGCCGCCGATCCCGCCGTCGTGGTGTTTGGCGAAGACGTGGGCACCCTGGGCGGGGTGTTCCGGGTGACCGACGGGCTCACCCGGAAGTTCGGCGAGGAACGGTGCTTTGACACGCCGCTCGCCGAATCCGGCATCATCGGCATGGCAACCGGCATGGCCATCAACGGCATGAAGCCCGTGGTGGAGATGCAGTTCGACGCCTTCGCCTACCCCGCGTTTGAACAAATCACCAGTCATGTGGCCAAACTGGGCAACCGCACCCGGGGACAGGTCCGCCTGCCCTTGGTCATCAGGATTCCCTACGCCGGCGGAATTGGCGGGGTGGAGCACCACTGCGACTCCTCCGAGGCCTACTACGTGCACACGCCGGGGCTGACGGTGCTCACGCCCGCCACAGTGGCCGACGCCTATGTCATGCTGCGTGACGCGATCGCCTCCGTTGACCCCGTGGTGTTCCTGGAACCCAAAAAGCTGTACTTCAGCAAGGACACTGTTGACCTGGATGCCCTGCGGGCCCGGTACACGGACACTGCCGAACGAGGGGGTGCCGCTGCCGCGCCGTCCACGATTGGCCACGCCGCCATAGCCCGCCACGGCACTGACGCCACCCTGATCGCCTACGGCCCATCGGTGGCAGTGGCGCTCGCCGCCGCCGAGACCGCTGCCGGGGAGGGTCGCTCCCTGCAAGTCATCGACGTGCGCTCTCTGGTGCCGTTCGACGACGAAACCGTCACCGCCGCCGTCAAGTCCACCGGACGGGCCGTCGTCATCGCCGAAGCGCCCGGATTTGCCTCCATGGCGTCCGAGATCGTGGCCCGCATCCAGGAACGCTGCTTCCACTCGCTCGCCGCACCTGTCCTGCGGGTCACGGGCTTCGACATCCCCTACCCGGCGCCCAAACTCGAAAAGTACTACCTTCCCGGCGTGGACCGCATCCTCGACGCCGTCGACAACCTTCAGTGGGAGACCTCATGAGCCTGCAAGTATTCCTCCTCCCCGATCTGGGCGAGGGCCTGGTCGAAGCCGAACTGGTCACCTGGCTGGTCAACGTCGGTGACCCCGTCCATGTGGACCAGCCCATCGCCGAAATGGAAACGGCCAAGTCCGTTGTGGAAGTGCCATCGCCCTTTGAGGGCGTGGTGGAAACACTCCACGGCGCCGAAGGTGACACCCTGACCGTCGGCAAACCGCTGATCTCGGTCGCTCCGGTCGGTTTGGTGGTCTCGCCTGCTTCGTCCCGGACCCAAGGTGAGGCAGACGCGGCGGCGCCCAAAGCGGAAGTGGGGGCACCTGCCCCGGGTGTGGTGGGCACCGCGGAGCGGGCGGGGGTAGATGCCCCCACTTCGGCGGGCACCGCAGACAACACGGCGATGGGAACCCGGGAGCCTGCAGTCGATGCCGCTGCGGCGCCGTCCGGCTCCGGCAACGTTCTTATTGGCTACGGGACGTCGTCGCACGGGGGGCCGGGGCGGACCCGGCCGGCACTGCGCCAACACCTGGCGCCAGCGGCAGACGTCGGAATGGCCGCAGCACAGCACAGGGCGCATCTGGTCGTTTCGCCGCTCGTGCGGAAACTGGCCCACGACCACGGCCTGGCGCTCGCCGACATTCACGGGTCCGGTGGCGACGGCCTCATCCTGCGCCGCGATGTTGAGCAGGCCATGGCAGCCGGGACCCCACCGGCCCCCACAACCGCACCGGCGCCCGTGGCACCGGCAGCCTCCCGCGCCGTCGTCGATCAACGGACGGGCCTGAAAGTGGCCGGCAGGACGCCACTGACGGGTGTGAAGAAGGCAGCTGCCGCGGCGCTGAGCCGGAGTCGGGCCGAAATTCCTGATGCCACAGTGTGGGTCGACGTTGACGCCACGGCACTCATGGAGCTGCGGCGGGCCTTGAAGGCCAAGGACGGTGCCGCGCCCAGCATGCTGGCATTTGTGGCACGCTTTGTCACGGCCGGCCTTGGCCGCTTCCCGGCGTTGAACATGCAAGTCTCCCAGAACGCGCAGGAACAAGAACTTGTGGAGTTTGCCGGCATCAACCTTGGCATCGCCGCCCAAACGGAGCGCGGACTCATGGTGCCCGTGGTCCGCAACGTCCAGGGCCTCAGCGCCCGGGTGCTTGACGAACGGATTCGTGCCGTTGCCGAGCAGGCCCGTGGCGGCAAGGCTGGGCCGGAGGTACTGCGCGGAGGCACCTTCACCATCAACAACTACGGTGTGTTCGGGGTGGACGGTTCTGCTGCCATCATCAACTATCCGGAAGCTGCCATGCTGGGAATTGGCCGCATCATGGACAAGCCGTGGGTGGTCAACGGTGAACTGTGCGTGCGCCAGGTGACCGAGCTGACCCTGGCCTTCGACCACCGGGTGTGCGACGGCGCCGTGGCAGCAGGCTTCCTGCGCTTTGTTGCCGACGCCATGGAGAACCCTGTCTCCGTGCTGGCCGAGCTGTAGCCCCACTAAGGTGGGTGCATGGCAGATTCGTGGCACCCGCTGGGCGGCGGAGTTTTCGTGCTGGCCAGCTCGGCCGACAGGGCCCTGGTCAACATGGGACTTGTCATCGGCGAGGAACGGGCACTGGTGGTCGATACCGGATGCGGTCCGCGGCACGCCCGGGAAATCCTGCTGGCCGTGCGGACCCTGACAGCGCTGCCGCTGGTGGTGGTCAACACGCACGCGCATTGGGACCATTTCTTCGGCAACGCCGTTTTCAAGGACGACGGCGCCACCGAGTTTTGGGCGCACCGCAACGCAGCGCGTGCCATCAGGGAGACGGCGGAGTCCCAACGTCCGGAGGTTGCCTTGGCCGAGCCGGAGATGGCCGCCGGCGCGGGGCCGGACACTAAAATTGTGGTGCCCACGAACTTGGTGGGCGATGTTCCTGCAACGCTGGACCTGGGCGGGGTCGGCGTGGACTTGTTCTCGCTGGGACGCGGCCACACGGACGGCGACCTAATGGTCGGGGCGCCGGGCGTGCTCTTTGCCGGCGACGTGGTGGAGGAAGGCGCGGATCCGCAATTTGAGGATTCACATCCGTGGGAATGGGTTGCCGTGCTGCGCAAACTGGCCACCATGGGGGACAAATACCTGGTTGTGGTGCCGGGCCACGGAAACCCGGTGACTGCGGAATTTGCTGCACACATGGCCGACACCATGGAAGCCGCCGATCCGCCGAACTAGTTCCGTCCCACAAAACCGGGCAGGAGGCCGTTGCAGACATTCGCCCCCGGCCGACCATGGGCGAATGTCTGCAACGGCATCCTCACCGCCGGGAAGGGTCCAGAGCGGCACCGAATGTCCGCAACGGCCCACGGGTGTTGCCGGGACTACAGTGGGGATGGTGAACAAGAGCGCAAACCCCGGTGACTTTAGCCTGTGGTCCATCGCCGTCCCGGCGTTTGGGCCTTCATTGCTGTTTGGCATAGGCGAAGGCGCCATCCTCCCCATCATTCCCCTCAGTGCCCGGGACCTGGGTTCGTCCCTGGCCGGTGCCGCACTGGTGGTGGCCCTGATCGGCATCGGCTCCCTGGTCAGCAACATCCCGGCATCGCTCATGACGGCCCGGTTCGGGGAGCGGCTGAGCATGATGGGCGCCGCCGGGCTCAGCCTGGTCGCCCTGCTGCTGTGCGGCTTTGCTGCCAACCTCGTGGTCTTTGGTGCCGGCGTGTTCCTCATCGGTGCCGCTGCGGCCGTCTTCAACCTGGCCCGGCAAAGTTACCTCACCGAGGCCGTGCCGCCGCTCATGCGGGCACGCGCCATGTCCACCCTGGGCGGAGTCGGGCGCATCGGCCTGTTTGCCGGCCCATTCATTGGGGCACTGGTCATCCACCTCGTGGGCCTGCAGGGCGCCTATTGGGTTGCCGCCGTGGCCATCGGCGCCGCCGGGGTCCTGGCCTGGTGGCTGCCGGATCTGGTCAGCGGCAACGGTCCCGCGCCCAAGGGGCCCATGCCCACCGTCCGGTCCTTGATAGTGGCCAACCGCAGGCTTTTTCTCACCATTGGCATCGGCGTCATCCTGGTCAGCGCGGTACGGTCGGCCCGCCAGGTGGTGGTGCCGTTGTGGGCCGACAACCTTGGTCTGGAACCGGCCGCGACGTCGCTGATTTACGGGTTGTCCGGCGCCATCGACATGCTGGTCTTTTATCCCGCCGGGAAGGTGATGGATCGGAAGGGGCGCAATTGGGTTGCCGTGCCGTCCATGACATTGATGGGCATCTCCTTGCTGCTCATGCCGCTCACCACAGGGGCCGGGTCCCTGCTGCTGGTGGCGCTCCTGATTGGTTTCGGCAACGGCATCGGCTCCGGAATGATCATGACGCTGGGGGCCGACTACTCGCCCCGCCATGGCAGGGCCCAATTCCTGGGCATCTGGCGGTTCCTCTCAGACTGTGGCGGTTCCAGCGGCCCCGCCATTCTCGCCGGCCTTACGGCTGTGGTGTCCCTGTCTTTTGGCATCGCCGCCACCGGCATTCTCGGGTTGGCGGCAGCAGCGGTGCTGGGATATTGGGTGCCGCGCAGCAGGCCGGCCACACCGGGGCAGTAGGCTCCGGCGCGCGGGCTAGGACCGGCGTCGTACGGGCAGGGTGAAAAGCAGGGTGGCCGCGAAGGTCAGACCGTAGCCCACGGCCACAATTTGGCCCACGCCCGCGAAGAAATAGGTGACTGTGCTGACCGGGTCGGGGACGGCGACTGAACGCAGGATCATGGCTGTGACGATCCCGGCGGCCACCGCAAGGATTGCCGCGAACGCCGTCCACCAGCGCGACGACGCCCAGAGCCGGCCCGAGCCCAGCCACACGTTCCAGCCGCGGCCGCTGCGCATGACGAGCAGGGCGGCAAGGGCCGTCCAGAACGCCACCACAAAGAACGCCGACAGGACGTCCGCGGGGCGGTGCCATTGGTTGATGAGGGTGGAAATGCCGGCCAGGATGGCGTAGCTGCCGCCCATGAACGCCACGGCCGGGCGCCATCGGGGGGACACCACAAGGAACACGGCGGCCGCGGCGCTGGCTGCCAAGGTGCTGTGCCCCGACGGCAGCGAGTTCAACGCCAGGGTGGAAACACCCATGGGCGGCCGGTCAGGCAGCCCGGCCTTGATGAGCTGGGTGGACAAGTTTGCCGCAGCCATGGCCGCGATGGCAATGCCGGCAGCCTTCCACCGACGCCTGGCCACGGTGACGAACAGGACCACCACGGCAGCGATGACCACCGAGGTGGCCGGCAGCAGATCCAAAATCTGGGCCGTTTGGGAGCCGATGCGCTGCCGGGCCACGGCCGCCTCCACCAGGGCCGACTCGTCGATGAACTGACCTGCGGTGGTGTTGACGAAGAATCTGTACGTCAGGATTGATCCGGCCAAACTTATCAACGCCGCAAGTACAAAAGGCCACGCAGAAATTCGAGGCGGGACGGCTCCGCGCTGGCCTTTGCGTCGAGATGCGGCGTGGGTATTCATCGCCTCTAGGTTCCCACAGTTTCATGGGAACACGCTGACTTTGGGGCTACAGTGAAGACATGTTTTTGCTCCCATCACTGGATGAAGTTCTGGCCGGCGCCCACGTTGTTTCGCTCCCCATGCGGGTGAAATTCCGGGGCGTCGAGGCCCGCGAAGTGATGGTGCTCCGGGGCCCTGCCGGTTGGGGCGAGTTTGGCCCGTTCCTGGAGTACGACGACGGCGAGTCGGCCCGCTGGTTGGCGTCGGCCTTGGAGGCTGGCTGGCTTGGGCAGCCTGAGCGGGTGCGCGACTGGGTGCCCGTCAACGCCACGGTTCCGGCTGTTCCGGCGGCCCAGGTCCCTGCAGTCCTGGCGGCCTTTGACGCCGTTGATACGGTGAAAATCAAGGTGGCCGAGGCGGGGCAGTCCATGTCCGAGGACGCCGCACGGGTGGGTGCTGTGCGGCATTTGCTGCCTGAGGCCAAAATTCGGGTGGATGCCAACGGTGGCTGGGATGTGGAGCAGGCCGTGTCGGCGCTGCGAATGCTTTCCGTTTTTGGGCTGGAATATGCCGAACAGCCCGTTGCTTCCATCGCGGGGATGGCGGCCGTGCGCAAGGCCCTGCGCGGAACGGTGCTGATAGCTGCCGATGAAAGTGTCCGCAAGGCCTCAGACCCGCTTGCCGTGGCCCGCGCCGGGGCTGCCGACCTGCTGGTGGTGAAGGCCGCCCCGCTGGGGGGAGTGCGGCGTGCCTTGGAGATTGTGGCCGAGGCCGGGCTGCCGGCCGTGGTGAGTTCGGCCCTGGATTCCTCCGTGGGCATCAGCTCCGGCTTGGCCCTGGCGGCCGCGCTTCCCGAATTGCCCTATGCCTGCGGCCTGGGCACCGTGTCCCTTATGGCGGCCGACATTGCGGAGCCCAGCCTGGTGGCAGTGGCCGGCGGCATGGAGGTGCGGGAGGTGGCGGCCGACCCGGAGCTGCTGGCCCGATGGGCGGCACCTGCAGAGCGCCGCGACTGGTGGCTGGAACGGCTGCGTCGCTGCCATGCCCTGCTCTGACCAGCCGGGTGAACCCTTGTGGGGGCTCTTGATGATTAGATGGGGCTGTGACTTTTCTTAGCTCAATGGACTCCGCCCGCTATGTAGTAGATGCGCTGGAACGCGCAGGGGTGGCACATGTTGTGCTGGCGCCGGGATCACGCAGCGCGCCCTTGGTCTATGCCCTGGCCGAGGCCGAAGCCGACGGCAGGCTGAGCACCTATGTGCGCATTGACGAGCGGGTGGCCGGATTTACGGCGCTGGGCCTGGCCTTGGGTGCTGAAGGCCCCGTGGCCGTGGTGACAACCTCCGGGACGGCCGTGGGCAATCTCCTGCCGGCAGTCATGGAAGCAAACCATGCAGGAACGCCCCTTGTGGTGCTGTCGGCGGACAGGCCTGATGAACTGCGCGGCACGGGGGCCAACCAGACAACCAACCAGCTGGATCTCTTTGGCGAGCACGTGCGCTTCGCCACAGACGTTGCCGCAGGCATTGATCCAACCGCGGCCATCTCCACTGCCCTCAGTGCCGCCCGCGGACGGCTCGTGGGCATCCCGGCAGGACCGGTGCAGGTCAACTTGGCGTTCCGGGACCCGCTGACGCCGGCACTGGATGGCTCCGAATGGGAACGGCTGCTGCCGGTTGTTGACGCCCCGGGATCGGACGGTGGCGCCGCGGAATCCGTTGAGCCACCCGAAACAGCCATGGTGCTGCCCTCCACAAGCCACAGGACAGTGGTGGTGGCAGGGCATTGCGCCGGCCCCGAGGCCGAGTACTTTGCCCGCATGCTGGGTTTGCCGCTGTTGGCGGAGCCCTCCTCCAAGGCCCGTTTTGGCCCCAATGCCATTGGGCCCTACCGCCTGCTGCTGGAGAATTTTGGGCCACAGAGTTCCGCCCCGATTGAACGCGTGGTGCTCTTTGGGCGCCCCACGCTGTCCCGGGAAATCAGCCAATTGATGGCCAACACGGGGCTCGAACGGGCACTGTACCTGCCAACACCGGTGCCGTGGTTTGAGCCCGGGCGGCGGCCGGAACTGGTCCTGACCCAGTGGGACCAGCTGATTGGCTTTGCCGGTACCGGGCCCGATGGTTGGCTTCAGGCCTGGCAGGAAACGGCCGAACAGGCTGAAGCGGCACTCGAGAAAGTGCTGGCTGAAACGCCGGAGACCGGTACGCTGGCCGGTCAGCTGGTGGCCCGCAAACTGTGGGACAGGGCCCAGCAGGATCCCGGCAGCAACCTGGTGCTGGGTTCCTCCAACCCCGTCCGCGACGTCGACCTGGCCGGGCGGCCCGCCCCTGAAAACAATGCCAGGGTGTTCGCAAACCGCGGTTTGGCCGGCATCGACGGCACGGTGGCCACAGCCACCGGGGTGGCCCTGGCAACGCAAAAACCAACCCGGGTGCTCATCGGGGACCTGACCTTTTTGCACGACTCCGGTGCCTTGAACATTGGCTCCAGTGAGCAGGCGCCCCCGCTGGACCTTGTGGTCTTGAACGATTCCGGCGGCGGCATTTTCTCTGTCCTGGAGCACGGAGAGCTCGCCATGGCACCCGACTACGAGGCCGCCGTCGAGCGTTTCTTTGGCACCCCGCACACAGTGAACCTGGCCGCCCTGGCCGCCGCCTACGGTTTCAGCCATACCCTGGTCGGCACCGCTGCCGAACTGGAGGCCGCGCTGGCCGGGCCGGTGGATGGCAGGCGCGTCATCGAGGTGGCGGCCTCGCGGAAGGGCCTGCGCGAGCTCCACGCCCGCATTGCCGCCGCCCTAAAGTTCAACTAGACCGGACTCGACGGACTCGACGGACTCGACGGACTCGACGGACTCGACGGACTCGACGGTCTCGACGGTCTCGACGGACTCGACGACCGGTACCGGGCCCGTCGAGACCCGGCCAGTTGCAGGCTTCCATGCTGGGTACAGCAACACCACAGCTGATCCATAGCAAGCCTTGATGGAGTGGACGTCATGACAAACTCACCGCACCCCGACCATGACAGGGGCCTGGAATTTGATCTGGGCACCATGTTCACCCGCCGCCGCACCTTGGGGCTGATGCTCGGCGCCGGCGCCGTTGCGGGCTTGTCGGCCTGCACACCGGCTCCCGGTGGAGGCACTGCCGCCACGACCGGCTATGAATCCAGCAAGGAGAATTTTCCCAATACCCCGCTTGCGGGCGACATGGTGTTTGGGAACGACGGCGGCAGCCACCAACCGGCGTCAACGGCAGGCTCCGTCGCGGCCGGGTACACCGCCGCCTTGAACGTCATCATTTGACGTACGACAAAGAATCACGCCCGCGCATTGCTGTCGCATTAAAAACCAACTGGCCCGCAGTAGTGGTCGAAAAAACGCGATTTCGCGCTGTTTTTCGACCACTACTGCGGGCCAGTTGCCGGAGTTACAGGACCCGGCTGAGGAACTCCTTGGTCCGGGCATGCTGCGGGTTGGCGATGATGTCGCGCGGGTTCCCGCTCTCCACCACCACGCCGGCGTCCATGAACGTCAAGGTGTCGCCCACTTCGCGGGCAAAACCAATCTCATGGGTCACCACGATCATGGTCATGCCCGACTTGGCCAGGTCCTTCATGACTTCAAGGACATCGCCCACCAACTCGGGGTCAAGGGCGCTCGTGGGCTCGTCAAAGAGCATCAGCTCCGGCTCCATGGCAAGCGCCCGGGCAATGGCAACGCGCTGCTGCTGGCCGCCGGAAAGCTGCGACGGATAGAAGTTGGCGCGGTCGGAAAGACCCACCATCTCCAACAGTTCATGGGCCTTCAGCCTGGCTGCCGCCTTGGACTGGCGCTTCACCTGGGTGGGCGCCTCAATCACGTTTTGCAGGGCCGTCTTGTGCGGGAACAGGTTGAAGCGCTGGAACACCATGCCGATCTCCCGGCGCTGGCCTGCGATCTGCTTCGTGTTCAAGTCGTGCAACTTGCCGTTGACTTCCCGGAAGCCGATCAGGTCGTCGTGGACGTAAATCCTGCCGGCGCTAATGGATTCCAGAAGGTTGATACAACGCAGGAGCGTTGACTTGCCGGAACCCGAGGGACCGATGATCACGGAAACCTCGCCGGGTTTGACCGTCATGTCGATGCCCTTGAGCACGTGGTGCTCGCCAAAGAACTTGTGGACACCCTGGATCTCCACCAGCGGCTTGACGCTGGCGGCTCTGGCAGGTGTCGGTGCGGCAGTGTCAGTCATTACTTGCCACCTTCCGTGGTTCCGTCGGCGGTCTTCACCGGGTTCGCATGGGCTGCGGCAACTGCTGCAGTTGCCTTGACTGGAGCCTTCATGACGTTGTCCACGCCCTTGCCGAAGTGACGCTCAATGTAGTACTGGCCCACCATCAACACTGATGTGATCACCAAGTACCAGAAGGCGGCAACCATGAGCAGGGGGATGGGCAGGAACGTCCGGCTGGCCAAGGCATTCGTCACGAATGTCAGGTCCAGTGTGAATGGGACAGCCAACACCAGTGATGTGGTCTTGAGCATGCCGATCGTCTCGTTGCCCGTAGGCGGAATGATCACCCGCATGGCCTGGGGCAGGATAATCCGCCACATGACCTTTGACCTGCGCATGCCAAGTGCCTCGGCCGCCTCCATCTGGCCGTTGTCAACGGACTTTAAACCGGCCCGGAAGATCTCCGCCAGGTAGGCGGATTCGTTCAGGCCAAGGCCAACAATGGCAGCAACGGTGGCATTGATGACGGTGGCAGTGTCCCAGGAAAACAGTTCGGGACCAAAGGGGACTCCAACAACGATTTTGGGGTACAGGGCGCCCACTGAACCCCAGAAAAGGAGCTGCGTGTAGACGGGTGTGCCCCGGAAGAACCAGACCCACACCCAGGAAACGTACCTGAACAGGGGGTTGTCGGATTGGCGCATGAACGCCAGCAGGATGGCCAGCACAATGGCGATGGCCATCGAACTGACCGTCAGGATGAGCGTCCAGCCCACGCCTTGGATGACCAGCACGTCGAACAGGTATGTCCGGAACGTGCCCCAATAGAACTTGGGGTTTGTGGTCATTGATTGGATGACCAGAATGAGCGCCAACAGGATGGCGGCGGCGCCAACCCACCGCCACGGGTGACGGACTGGAACTGCGCTAATCAGTTCCAGCCCGTCACCCGCGCCCGGGGAGCGCCGGCGCGAAGACAGGGGGCTCAACGGCTAGCCCGCCGTCGGGTTCAGAACAGCCTTCGGAAGTGCGCCGTCCGTGTTGTTCCAGGTGGTCAGGATCTTTGTGTAGCTGCCATCCTCAATCAGCTTGTTCATGACCTTCTCGATCACACCAGCAAATTCAGTGTCGGTCTTGGCGATCGCAATCCCCTGCTGGGCTGAGTCGTACACATCGCCCAGCGTTTCCAACTGTCCGTTGGTCTTGGCCAAGGCATTCTTGATGATGGGGGAGTCGGCGCTCATGGCGTCGATGGTGCCGCCCACCAGACGCGTGGTGACGTCCGTCTGGTTCTTCAGCGACACAATCTCGATGGCAGGCTTGCCGGCAGCGACGCAGGCCTTGGAACGTCCTGAAACATCGGGGTCTTCCTCGACGGTGCCCGTCTGCACACCAATCTTCTTCCCGCACAGGTCATCCATGCTGATGCCCTTGGGGTTGCCCTTCTGCACGGCCCACAGTACGCCTGCATTGAAGTAGCTGACAAAGTTCACGGCCTTGGAGCGTTCCGGATTGATCGTGAAGGAGGAAATGCCCAGATCGTAAACCGTCCCAAGCTTGGGCAGAATGCTTGAGAAGTCGGCGGTCTGAACCTTGGCCTTCTTGCCCAGCGTTGCTGCGATCGCCTTGGCGATGTCCACGTCGTAGCCGATGGGTGTTTGGCCGTCCTTGTCCAGGAACTCGGCCGGCTCATAGGAAGTGTCCGAGCCGACGGTGATCTCCGCTTTGTCCTTCAGGGCTGCCGGCAGCAACGCAATCAAGGCGTCGTCCTTGGCTACCGTCGTGGGGTCAAACGCGGCAGGCTGTGAGGCTCCTCCGCTGCTTTCGCCGCCGCCATCCTGGGACGCGGTGGTGCAGCCGGTCAGCGCCAAGGCTGCTACGGCCGCTACTGCTGCGAGACGAACTGTCAGCTTGGTTGAAATATGCATTTTTAGCCCTTTGTTTCATGGAACACTGTGTCAATGAAATATAGTGTAGCCCCGCGTGATTTGCATCACGGTAAACGACGTTTCACTATTGAACAACTCAAGTGGCAGCCTATCAAGTGGCTGGAGACGGCCCGTGTCCGGAATTCCGGACATTGTGGCTCAATTTAGGGGTTCTGACGGAGGTTCAAGGCTTGCAGCATGGGGCGGAATTTGGCCCATGTTTCAGCCAATTCAGCTGCGGGGTCAGAGGCTTCCACAATGCCGGCGCCGGCATAGAGGCGCACGTTGTGGGGATCTTCCAGCACTGCGCCTCGAAGGGCTATGCCCCATTCGCCGTTGCCGTCGCCATCAAGCCAACCCACAGGCCCGGCGTAGGGTCCGCGGTCCATTTTCTCCAGCTCCAGGATGAGCGTCCCGGCTTCGGTGCGGGGTGTGCCGCACACTGCGGCTGTGGGGTGCAGGGCTTCAACGAGGGCCAGGGAACTGGGCAAATGCCCGTTTGAACTGGCCAGTTCGGCCGTCACATCGGAAGCCAGGTGCCACACATTGGGCAGTTCCAGGATGAAGGGTTCGGCAGGGAAGGAGAGGTCGCTGGCGAACGGTGCCAGTTGCCGGGTCAGGGACCTGACAGCGAAGTCGTGCTCCTGGCGCTGCTTGACGGACCCTCCCAAAACGGTGTCGGCAAAGCCGGTGGACCCGGCGGGCTCATCTTCCCTGTCCAAGGTTCCGGCCAGGACCCGCGCCTGGGCCACCGAGCCGTCAACCTTGATCAGAATCTCCGGCGTTGCCCCCACCAAACCATGCACACCGTAGGTCCAGCATTCGTCGTACAGGCGGACCAATCGTTGCAGAATTGAAACTCTCTGCACCGGTTCAGGGAACGTCGCCACCACGTCGCGGGCCAAAACCACCTTTTCCAGGCCACCCTTGGCAATGGCTTGCACGCCGGCGGCGACAGTGGCCATCCATTGCGCTTCGGTGAGCGCCCCGGAACGCACGGTGCCCCCGGAGGCGGGCTCCGCCGTCGAACTTTCCAAAGATGTGGTCCCGGCCACCACGGAACGCAGCAGGAGCAGGGCGGACTCGGCAGTGGGGACAGTGCCGTCGAGGGTCAGCTGGGTCAGCCAGGCTGTGCCGCCGGCAAAACCCACCACAAGTTCCGGAACCACCAGCACAGATTCAAAGCTGCTGGTCTTGGAAAAGGCAAAGGAGCCAAAAGCCATGGCGCCGGTGCCGGGCAGGCGCAAGGAGTTTGAAGTCCGGGCGTCGGCCAACAGGGTTTTCCACCATTGTTCGGCGTCGGCGAAACGCCCCTGCCCGCTGCCTCTGAAGGTGGCGATTTCGCCAAAACCCAGCAGGCCCTCGCCGCGCCGGAGCCAACACAGCGGATCGGCGCCCCTGTGGCCCCGCAACAAGCTGGCGGGGCCGGCCACGCCAAGCTCATCCAGGGTGGCCGAATTCAGGGCTGTGGTCAGGGTGCGCAGCGAATGGGTGCCCAAGGAAGCAGTCATGATGTGTCCAGATTACTCGCCCGCGGAAGCAACTTTGGCTCAATCACGGTGTGATCGGCCACAAGCGGTGCGGGCCAATGCGCGATCCGCTTCAAAGTTTGAGAGACTAGGGGGGTGAACCGTGCATCCTTGGAGAAGCGTCCGGAAGAAATGGCCGCCATGTTTGACGACGTGGCCCCAAAATACGACATCGTCAATGACATTCTGTCCATGGGGCAGACGCGCCGGTGGCGCCGCATTGTGGTGGACGCAGTTGGCGCTGTGCCCGGCCAAAGTGTCCTGGACCTGGCTGCCGGCACCGGCACCTCCAGCGAACCCTTCGCCGACGCCGGTGTTGATGTTGTGGCCTGCGACTTCTCAGTGGGCATGTTGAAGGTGGGCAAACGCCGCCGCCCCGACATTGACTTCATTGCAGGGGACGCCACCAACCTGCCCTTCGCGGACAACTCCTTTGACGCCTCCACCATTTCCTTTGGGCTGCGCAATGTCATGGACCCGAAGAAGGCGCTGCGTGAGATGCTGCGCGTGACCAAGCCCGGCGGCAAGCTGGTCGTGGCCGAGTTCTCCCACCCCACCTTTTCCCCTTTCCGCACTGTGTACACCGAGTACCTGATGCGGGCGCTGCCTCCCATCGCCAAGAAAGTGGCCTCCAACCCGGACGCTTATGTGTACCTGGCTGAGTCCATCCGGGTCTGGCCCAACCAGGACAACTTGTCCGCCTGGCTCACCGAGTCCGGCTGGGAAAACGTTGCGTACAGGAATTTGAGCGGCGGCATCGTGGCAGTCCATCGCGCCGTCAAGCCCCTGCCGCGCGCCGATTCTTCCCCCGCCAACTAGCCAACTAAAGGAACTCCACCCACCGTGAAGGTACTGATAGTAGGGGCAGGTCCCGCCGGATCCACGGCAGCCTACCACCTGGCCACCGCCGGGATTGATGTGACGGTGCTGGAAAAGACCCGGTTCCCGCGCGAAAAGGTGTGCGGTGACGGCCTGACACCGCGTGCTGTGCGCGAGATGAAGCTCATGAACCTGCCGCACGACCCCTCCGAGGGCTGGCGGCGGAACAAGGGCCTGCGCCTGATCGCCGGCGGGCGGCAGATCGAGGTCCCCTGGCCCGAGCTGAGCAACTTCCCCGATTACGGATTGATCCGGACCCGCCTGGGCTTCGATGAATCCCTTGCCGTTCATGCCCGTGCCGCCGGTGCGGTGATTCTTGAGGGCCACTCGGTGTCCACCGCGTTGACGGACGACGCCGGAACTGTGGTGGGTGCCCGGGTGTCACTTTTGGATGACTCGGGCAGGAAGACGGGTGAGACCCAGGATTTCTTCGCCGATTTGGTGCTGGCCGCCGACGGCAACTCCACCCGCACGGCAGTATCCCTGGGCCACGAAAAGCGTGATGACAGGCCCATGGGTGTTGCCTACAGGACCTACTTCACCTCCCCACGCCATGATGACGACTGGATGGAGGGGTGGCTGGAACTCCCCGACAAGGCGGGCAACCCGCTGCCAGGCTACGGCTGGGTGTTTGGTGTTGGCGACGGCACCTCCAACGTGGGCCTGGGCATTTTGAACTCCTCCAAGGCGTTCGGGAAACTGGACTACCGCCAGGTGCTGCGCGACTGGACAGGCGCCATGCCGCCCGAGTGGGGTTTCACGGAAGAAAACCAGGTGGGCCCCATCCGCGGGGCAGCCCTGCCCATGGGGTTCAACCGGACACCGCACCACTCACCGGGCCTGATGCTGCTGGGTGATTCCGGCGGCATGGTCAGCCCCTTCAACGGTGAAGGCATTTCCTACGCCATGGAATCGGCCCGGTTCGCGGCGGAGTTCATTGTCCGCGCGGCCGGAACCAACTCCGTGCTGGCAGCCAACCATGCCTTGTCCGGCTACAGCGACTACGTCCGAGAGCAGTGGGGCAGCCACTTCACGCTGGGCCGGGTCTTTGCCCAGTTGATCGGCAAGCCGGCCTTCATGAAACTGGCGTTGCGAACCGGCATGCCCATCCCCGTGCTGATGCGTTTTGTGGTCCGCATGATGGCCAACCTCACCGACGCCGGGGAACGCGGTTTTGAGGATAGAGTGATTCATCTGCTGGAGAAGCTGGTGCCCGCGACCAGCAATCAAGACTTTCCCCGCACGCCCAAGCAACAATCCCTACCAATAGTTAGTGTTAAGCAGTGACTACTTCCGCGAAACATAGCTGGACCCATGCCGGACACGGGCTGCCCGAGTCGCAGGACCCCAACCCGAGCACCATGGCCATTGCCACTGAGCTGCAACTGCCGTCAGGCTTCTCCGTGGTCGCTGATGACCCGGAACTTGGCCCGTCCATTGCCATGAGCATGGCGCGGGTGGAAAAGGTGCTGCGTGAAGCCATTGCCAATTCCGATCCCCTGGCAGATGCCACGAGCCGCCACCTGGTGGAAGCCGGCGGCAAGCGCATCCGGCCGCTGCTGGCCCTGCTGGCCGCCCACCTGGGCGACCCGAGCCGCAAGGAAGTGGTGCAGGCCGCCGTCGTCGTCGAGCTGACGCACCTTGCCACGCTCTATCACGACGACGTCATGGACTCCGCACCGTTCCGCCGCGGCGCACCCACGGCCCACGAGGTGTGGGGCAACACCGTGGCCATCCTGACGGGCGACCTGATCTTTGCCCGCGCCTCCATCCTGGTCTCGGAACTTGGCGGACGCGCACTGGGTATCCAGGCCCGCACCTTTGAACGCCTGTGCCTGGGACAGCTGCATGAGACTGTTGGCCCGCGCGAGGACGAAGACCCCGTGGAGCACTACCTGTCAGTCATTGCGGACAAGACGGGGTCCCTGGTTGCCGCCTCCGGCCAACTGGGCGCCATCTTTGCCGGTGTTGATGAGGACCTGCAGGACGTTTTGCTTGAATACGGCGAAAAGGTGGGCGTGGCCTTCCAACTGGCAGACGACGTCATTGACGTCACGGGCCTGAAGCAGGTTTCCGGGAAGTCGCCGGGAACCGACCTGCGCGAAGGCGTGCCCACCCTGCCTGTTCTGTTGCTGCGCAAGGCTGCCGCGGCCGGAGACGCCTCGGCAACGTCAGTGCTGGCACTGGTTGACGGCGACCTCAGCAGCGATGAGGCCCTGGCCGAGGCTGTTGCCGCACTGCGTGAGCACCCCGTCGCAGCACAGTCTTGGGTGGTTGCCCGCGAATGGTCCGCCGATGCAATTGCCGCCCTGGCACCGCTGCCCGACGGCGTGGTCAAGACGGCGCTTGCCACGTTTGCTGAAGCAGTGGTTTCCCGGGACGTCTAATCCCCACGCCCTCCCTGGCCTCGCCGGCTCGGTCAGGGAACCTTTGGGCGCGTGGGGCCAAGCAACTGGCCCGCAGTAGTCCCCACCCGCTCCCCAAGCTCGTTCCTCGGTCGGGGTCCCTCGCGGGCGTGGGCCCCTCGAAGAAACTCGATTTCGCGGTGTTTTTCGACCACTACTTTGGGCCAGTTGCTTGACTAAACGCGGCCGCCCAGCCGGGGGAGCACGAAGGGGCTGGCCGCCTCTTCACTGTTGTTCCAATGCGTGGGCACGTTCAACCGCTTGGCCTCTGCGGAGGAGGCCGCCGCCAGTCCGGCGTCCTCAACACTGAGCATCATGCCGCTGTGCTGGAGATTGAAGAAGCGGATCACCACCCGGCGGCCATTGACATTCCAGACGGCGGCTGGCACAACGGGGTCATGCCAAGGATTGGCGGGCTCGCCGTAGTGCGTTGTGAGCTGCGCGCGAATTGCTTCGTAGCCGGCACGGGTGGAGGGGTCATTGGTGGTCATGGAGGTGTAAGGCTGCATGCTGATGCCCAGGAACTTGCCGTTGAACTGCGTCCAGGAGCTGAAAAGTTCCCCCTTCAGAGGGGTCTTCAAGGCAAAGTGCGCCGTGGCCGACACAGTGGAAGCATCATCCCACTTGGCCCCCGAGGCGAAACCCAGCCGTTGGAAGAAGGCCTTGCGGTCAAAGTCGGAGCGGGGCCACATGCCCGCAACCAACGTCTCCACGAGTGCCACAATGGCGGTTGGATCTGGAATCAAAGCTGGTGAATACTCCTGTGCGTTCATATCGCTACGGTACATCCAGTGGAGGAATATTCCCATAGCTGGCGCCGACCAGATCAGAGTCTATTCGGAGTCGGTGAAAACCCAATCCAGCATGTCGAAAACAAACTCGCTGAAGGTGCCTTCTTCATTGATCCACTCGCCCGTGGCGTTGTTGCGCCGCCACACAATCGGGTCGGGAACGTCGGCCTGATCGGCCAGCATGCCCCAGGTGTAGGCCTCATCCTCGTCCTCAAGGAACAACAGGTAGCCGTCCTGGACTTCCAGTTCTTCAGGATCCCAGAAGTAGTAGTACGCCTCCATGATTTCTTCGCAATTGCCCAACGCGTGCAGAAATTCCCGCAGGGCCAGGGGCACCGAAATCTTCAATTCCGCAAAGACGTCATCCAGGTCCGCAAGAGTGATGCCGTCAGCTTCTTGCCACGGCTCCTGAAGGTACAGGGGCACCAGGCCGCGGAACTTCTCTACGAACATGTCAGACATTCAAATCTCCGAAAATTGGCAGTAGCGTTGTCCATAATTCTAGCCGGGACAAGATGGTAGGGGTGCCGCGAATTGGGGCATCATGGGGGTCCGGCTGCCAATACGTTCCACTTGCGGCCAAGGTGCCAACGCCACGGGGCCCAAATGTGACTACGCTGACTAAATGAACGCTGCACAGCCATTGATTCATGTCCACGACTTCCACATGCACTTTGGGGTCAAGAAGGTCATTGACGGGCTTTCCTTTGACGTGGCGCGCGGGGAAACGTTTGGTTTTCTGGGCAGCAACGGCAGTGGAAAGACGACGACGATCCGGGCCTTGCTGGGCATCTACAGGCCCACCGCGGGAACCTTGGAGATCAACGGGAAGGTCTTTGGTGACGACTTTGGCTCACGCCTTGGCTACCTGCCGGAGGAACGCGGCCTGTACAAGAAAGAGTCCGTCATTGATGTGATGACGTACTTTGGCCGGCTCAAGGGCCTGAGCAGGGTGGAGGCACAGAAGTTCTCCCGGCAGTATATGGACAGGGTTGATCTGGCGGACAAGGCTGACATGCGGGTGGACAAGCTGTCCGCCGGTGAACAGCAAAAAATCCAGCTGGGTGTCACCATCATGAATGATCCTGAACTGCTGATTTTGGATGAGCCAACCAAGGGCTTTGATCCGGTGAACAGGCGGCTGCTGATGGACATCATCGAGGAACGCAAGGACGCCGGCGCCACTGTCATGATGGTGACCCACCAAATGGAGGAGGTGGAGAGATTGTGCGACCGCATCATTTTGCTCAAGGACGGCCGCGCCGAGGCCTACGGGACCATCGACGAGGTGCAAAACCAATTTGGCGGCCGCACCATTCGGCTCAAATATTCCGGCACCATCCCCGAATCGCCGAACTACGTGGTCACCTTGCGTGAAACCAACTATGCCGAGCTCTCCCTTGCAGACGCTGCGGACGAGTCCGCCGTGCTGCGTGAGCTTGTCGGCTCCGGTCTGGCCGTCAGTGGTTTTGTGGCCGCCAAACGCAGCCTCGATGACATATTCATTCAGGTTTACGGTGAAGCGGCAAACTCTGAGACGCCGGGTCCAACAGGGCCGGTGAGCTGAGATGGCCCGCCACAACCTGCGCACAGTGGTGCAGTTTGAATTCATCAGGACTGTGAAGAAGCGGCGCTTCTGGATTGCCACCCTGGCCATCCCCCTGCTCCTGGGGCTGGTCTTTGCCCTGGTTTTTGCCAGCAGTTCCTCAACGCAGTCCCGCACGGAGGCCCAAAAATCCCAGACCCTTGAATTCAGCTACACGGATGCGTCCGCCTTGATTGACCCGACCATTGCCAAGGCCATGGGGGGCAAGGTTGAGGCGGAGCCGGGCACCGCCGTCGAACGCGTCAAAGCGGGCACCCTCAACGCGTACTTCAGCTTCCCGGCCAGCCTGGTGAAGGACCCCGTGCTGGTTTTCGGAACTGACCAGGGCATATTCAAGAACGGCAGCTACGACGCCGTGGCCAGGCAGTTGGTGATCCTCTCCGCCCAGGGAAAAGTGGGCTCGGCCGAACTGACCGTGGCCGTCCAAGGGAATTTCAGTACCGAGGCACAGACGTTCAAGGACGGCCAACCCTCGGGCGGCCTGGACGACGTTGTGCCGCCGCTGGTGTTTCTGGTGCTGTTTTATGTGGTGATTATTTTGTTGGCCAACCAAATGCTGGCATCCACGCTGGAGGAGAAGGAAAACCGCGTCACCGAGATGATCCTGACAACACTGAATCCCACAACCTTGGTGGTGGGCAAGGTGATCTCGCTGTTCATGGTGGGCGCCGTGCAATCCATGGTGTTTGCGGCCCCCATGGCGCTGGGCTACATATTCTTCCGCGAGCAACTGGCCATGCCTGACTTTGACCTTTCCAATTTGCGGTTCCAATTGCTGCCCATGGTGGTGGGTGCGCTGCTCTTCATTGGCGGCTTCATCTTCTTCACGGGCGTGCTGGTGGGGATTGGGGCCGTCATGCCCACTGCCAAGGATGCGGGCACTGTGTTCGCCCCCGTCATGATCATGCTGTTCATCCCGTTCTACATCGTGGCAATGATTGTCAGTGATCCAGGCTCCATCATTGTCCAAATCTTCACGTTCTTCCCCTTCACGGCCCCCATCACGGCGATGTTGCGCAACGCGTTCGGCTCGCTCGACGGCGTCTCAGCAACAATTGTGATTGTCGAACTTTTCATCTGTGGCGCAGTGGCGCTGCGGGTTGCCGTCCACTTGTTCCGCTACGGATCCATTGAATATTCGCGCAAGCTCTCGCTCCGAACCGCCTTTTCCAAGAAGAAATGAACACCATGCAAAGACGCGTTCTGTGGGTTGCGATCCTGGCATCCTTTGTGGCGTTCCTTGACGGGGCCATAGTGAACGTTGCGCTGCCGGCCGTCACGCGGGAGCTGGGCGGTGGCATCACCACACAACAATGGGTGGTGGATGCGTACCTGCTGACGTTGGGCTCGCTGATCTTGCTTGCCGGCTCGCTCTCAGACACCTTTGGGCGGGTGCGGATTCTGCGCGCAGGACTCATCATTTTTGGTGTGGCATCGTTGGCCTGCGCCTTGGCCCCGACGGCAACGCTGCTGATTGTGGCCCGCGCTGTTCAAGGGGCGGGCGCTGCACTGCTGGTGCCAAGTTCACTGGCCCTGATCACGTCCACCTTCAGCGGGGCTGCCCAAGGCAAAGCCATCGGCTCGTGGACGGCATGGACCGGCACTGCGTTTCTGGCCGGTCCGCTGGTGGGCGGGTTGATGGTGGACTATGCCAGCTGGCGGCTGATCTTTGCCATCAACGTTGTGCCCATTGCGGGCACCCTTTTCTTGTTGAAGGGGCTGGCGCTCCCGGCTTCCGCAAGATTGCTTCCAGCCGATGAAGGCCGCGGGCGCAGGGTTGATGTGGTGGGGGCCGTGTTGGCCGCAGCCGGACTGGCGGGCACGGTTTTTGCGTTGATTGAACAAGGCCGGCTGGGGTGGGGACATGCAGCTGTCTACCTGCCTTTTGGGGCGGGCCTGCTGGTCCTGGCGGGTTTTCTGTGGTGGGAAAGCCGGGTGGCTGCCCCCATGATGCCCCTGGGGTTGTTCCGGACCCGCAACTTTGGCATCGGCAACATCGCCACCACTTTC
>JBDTQM010000026.1:0-28644 GCA_039932175.1 Specibacter sp. | reverse complement strand
GGCTAGTCCGGTCAAATGAATACCCCAGAGCCGCCAAACCGCAGGCAAGCTGTTGTTTGGAGATCCGGGCAGGGCACTGTGGCGGTTTAGCGGATAGCTGCGGGTAGGTCTTAAGCTGTTGTGGTGAGCCTGACCCATAACAGCGTTGATTCTTCCGCCACCACAAGCAATGCATCCAGCACAGTCGTCACCGGCGCCGTCGTGAATGCTTCCGATGCCGCCACACATCCCCGGACGTACCAGGTGCGCACCTACGGCTGCCAAATGAATGTCCACGACTCCGAGCGCATGGCCGGGCTGCTGGAAACCGCTGGCATGGTGGCCGTGGAGGAAGCCGGCCCCGGTCGAATTCTTGACGCCAACGGTGACGCGGTCCCCGACGTGGTGGTCTTCAATACCTGTGCCGTGCGTGAAAACGCCGACAACAAGCTTTATGGCAACCTCGGCATGCTGGCGCACATCAAGGAAATCAATCCGGGCATGCAAATTGCCGTGGGCGGCTGTTTGGCGCAAAAGGACCGGGACACCATCCAGAAGCGCGCTCCGTGGGTGGATGTGGTGTTTGGCACCCACAATGTGGGGGCGCTGCCTGTGCTGTTGGAGCGGGCCCGCCACAACGCCGACGCTGAAATGGAAATTTTGGAGTCGCTGGAAGTTTTCCCGTCCACGCTTCCCACCCGGCGCGACTCCGTCTATTCGGGCTGGGTCAGCATTTCCGTGGGCTGCAACAACACCTGCACCTTCTGCATTGTGCCGTCCCTGCGCGGCAAGGAACGCGACCGCCGCCCGGGTGATATTCTGGCGGAAGTCCAGGCTCTGGTGGACGACGGCGCCATTGAGGTGACGCTGCTGGGCC
This sequence comes from Specibacter sp., assembly GCA_039932175.1. Taxonomy (GTDB): domain Bacteria; phylum Actinomycetota; class Actinomycetes; order Actinomycetales; family Micrococcaceae; genus Specibacter. The sequence continues at coordinate 27,788 of JBDTQM010000026.1, read as the reverse complement.
AGAACGTGAATTCCTATGGTGTTGAGTTTGGTGACCGCCTGGCGTTTGGGAAGCTGCTGCGCGCCTGTGGGCAGATCCAGGGACTGGAACGTCTCCGGTTCACCAGCCCGCACCCCGCCGCATTCACGGACGACGTCATTGCCGCCATGGCTGAAACACCCAACGTCATGCCGCAGCTGCACATGCCCCTGCAGTCCGGCTCGGACAAGGTTCTCAAGGACATGCGCCGCTCCTACCGTTCCGCCAAGTTCCTGGGCATCCTGAAGAAGGTCCGCGAACAAATTCCCCTGGCGGCCATCTCCACCGACATCATTGTTGGCTTCCCCGGCGAGACGGAGGAGGACTTCCAGGCAACCCTGGACGTGGTGGAGAAATCGCGCTTCGCCACGGCGTTTACCTACCAATACTCTCAGCGGCCCGGCACACCCGCGGCGGATCTGCCTGACCAGCTGCCCAAGGAAGTGGTGCAGGAACGCTTCCTGCGCCTGACGGCCCTCCAGGACAGGATCTCGGCCGAGGAAAACGCAGCCCAGTTGGGCCGCGAGGTGGAGGTCATGGTGACGGCCACCTCCGGCCGCAAAGCTGCCCAGACCAACCGGCTCTCGGGCCGGGCCCGGGACCAGCGCCTGGTCCACTTCAGCGTTCCCGATGGGGCGCAGGCACCGCGTCCCGGGGACCTGGTCACTGTCACCGTCACCGGGGCGGCAGCATTCCATGTGGTGGCCGACCCCGCAACAGCTGCCGACTACACGCTGCGCCGTTCGCGCGCAGGGGATGCGTGGGATCTGGCGCAGGCCGAGTCCTGCGGCGTGCCCACTGCCGGCCCGGCCGGCGGCGCCCGGCCCAAGGTCAGCCTGGGCATGCCGTCCCTGCCGGTTCGCACAGCGTGACCGCGGGCGCAGCAGCGCTGCCGCTTGTCGCCGTCGTCGGCCCAACAGGGTCCGGGAAATCAGAGCTGGCCCTGCAATTGGCCGAACGTTTTGACGGGGAAGCCATCAACGCGGACTCCATGCAGTTTTACCGGGGCATGGACATTGGGACGGCAAAGCTGCCCTTGGCGAAGCGCCGGGGGATCCCGCACCATCTCATGGACTTTTTGACAGTGCGAGAAGACACCACTGTGGCCACGTTTCAAGATCTGGCGCGGGCGGCTGTTGCCGATGTTCGATCGCGCGGGAAACTGCCCATCTTGGTGGGCGGTTCGGGGCTTTATGTTCGGTCAGCCATGGACGTGCTGGAATTTCCCGGCACAGACCCGGACGTGAGGTCCGCGTTGGAGGCCGAGCTGGAACGCGGGGGCCTGGCCACCTTGGCGGCCCGCCTTGCCCAGGTGGATCCCGTCTCCGCAGCCCGCATCAGTGACGGCAAACGGGTGGTACGGGCGCTGGAAGTCCATGAACTGACCGGCCGGCCTTTCAGCTCGTTCATGCCCGAGCGTGAGTATTTTTCCCCGTCGGTGCAGATAGGCCTCAACGGCGACCGCGCCGACCTCCACCAGCGCCTTGCCGACAGGGTCCATGGCATGGTTGCCCACGGACTCCTGGATGAGGTGCAGGCGCTCATTCCCCAGGGTCTGCGCGAGGGTCGGACGGCCCAGAAGGCCCTGGGCTACCAGCAGTTCCTGCGGGTCTTGGACGGCGAATCCACGGTGGCTGCGGCCAGCGAGGAAACCATTGTTGCAACACGGCAGTTTGCCCGCCGCCAACTGACGTGGTTCCGCGCCGATCCCCGCGTGCAGTGGCTCGATTGGGCCCAGGCGGACCTGGGCACGGCCGCGGCACAGATAGTGGCACGAACCATCGGGGGCTGACACCGCAACTGTGCGGTCAGGCGCACTTGTACGGCGCAGAACATTCGGTGCTTTAGTCTTAATCCATGACTGAAGCCACCACTTCCCTGACAGGCATGCGCTTTTCCAAAGGCCACGGAACCGGCAACGACTTTGTGTTGATGGCCGATCCCGACGGCTTGCACGAACTGGCGCCGCAGCAGATTGCGGCACTGTGCGATCGCCACCGCGGGATTGGCGGCGACGGATTGATCCGTGCCGTGCGTTCCAAGCATGTCAGCGAGGGTGCCGCGTTGCTCACGGCGCACCCGGATGCTGAATGGTTCATGGACTACAGCAATGGCGATGGCACCCGCTCCGAGATGTGCGGGAACGGTGTCCGCGTCTTTGTGCACTTCCTGCTCGCCCAGGGCCTGGTCACACTGGCCCCGGGCGCGGAGCTCACCATTGGCACAAGGGCCGGCATCAAAGTGGTCTCACGAAGCGCCAATGGCTACCGGGTCGACATGGGGCCTTGGGCCTTCATCTTCCCCGAACAGGCAACGCAGGGCGGGTCCGATTCCCTGGTGGCCGCCGCCGGCCTGGAAGTGGAGCGCCCGGCCCTGTCCATCAGCATGGGCAACCCGCACACGGTGGTGGCGCTGGCGGACCTGAGCGAGCTGGTCGGCACCAAGCTGGGCGAGGCCCCGACCGTGACCCCGCAGCCCCCGCACGGAACCAATGTGGAATTTGTGGTGCCCGCAGAGCCCCTGGTGCAGGACGACGTCGGACAGATCAGCATGCGCGTCCACGAGCGTGGCGTGGGGGAGACTCTTTCCTGCGGCACGGGTGCTTGCGCTGCCGCCGCGGCCATCCGTTTCTGGGCCGGCGCCGACGCCCCCGACTTGTGGATTGTGGCCGTTCCCGGCGGTGAGGTATGTGTGCGGTTCTTCCCCGGCGCCGACGGCCGCGAGCACGTTGAACTGAGCGGCCCGGCCGTCATCGTCGCCGAAGGCGTCATCGCGGACGGCATGGGCTAAGGCTCTCCCGCAAACAGCAGCATTTAAACTCAAGTGGCCGTGGCCCCAGGGGCACGGCCACTTCTCGTTAGAAACCGATTGAAACTAGGGCTTGGTGCGGGTGACACGCAGAATCCGGAACGCCTTGTTGGTGGAGTGACGGGCCACGGTGAATCCGGCGTCGGGGAACTGTTCGGACAGTTCGGCGGACAACCAGCGTTGCAGTGAATCCGACCCCAGGTTCTTTTGAACCACCAAATATGCGGTGCCGTTGTGTGCCAGGCGCGGCAACCACATCAGCAGGATCGAATGGAGCTCCGACTTGCCCACACGGATCGGCGGGTTGGACCAGATGGTGTTGAAGCGCACATCCGGATCAACGGTTTCCGGGGTTGAGGCGTGAACATTGTCCAGGCCGAGCGCCTTGGCGTTGTCGTTGGTCAGCTCGATGGAGCGCTCGTTGACGTCCACCGCGTAGACGGTTGCCTCCGGGGAGCGCAGGGCCAGGCTCAGGGCGATGGGCCCCCAGCCGCAGCCAATGTCCAGCAGCTTGCCTTCGGTGGCGGGCGGCGGCGCTTCGGAGAGCAAAATGGCGGTGCCCTTGTCCACTCCGTCGGGGCTGAAGATGCCCCCGGCCGTTTGCAACTGACGTTTTTCACCGGCCAAAACCACGCCGAGGGGTCGCCGCTTCATCGGAGTTGACGGTTGTGAACTGAAATAGTGCTCTGCACCCTGAGTACCCATAGTCATGCCAGATTAGTGCGAATTGCCTCGATTGTGTATCTAGGCGCGCCTAAGCGCCGCCGGGAGCCGGACCGGCTTATCCACAAGCTCTGGGCTGAAAAGGTGTGAGTGTGGGCGGCCCCGACTAAGCTTGAGGGTAAGCGTCTATGAGGAGAATATGTCCAACGCATCTGCACACACTGGTTCCGACGATAACAAGCTGCCCCAACAGGGCAAAGACGGAACACCATCGCATGAATCCGGCCCCGGCGGCCAGGATCTGTCGGTTGCCGAGATTGAAGCCGTGATTGAGCGGATCTTGGCGAAGGACGCGGCAACGAGCCGGGCCGTGCGCGCGGATGATGACGTTGATGCCCAGGATCCGCAGGCAGGTGTTCCTGCCGCACGCCCCCTGGGCGGACAGGCCCAGGCCGTGTCCACCTTGGACTTCCAACACAGCAGCTTTGACGGTGCCCAGGAAGACCTTGCCGAGCGCAACGCCCTGCGCCGCCGGTCCGGGCTGTCCACGGAGCTTGAAGACGTCACCGAAGTGGAGTACCGCCAGCTGCGCCTGGAGCGCGTTGTCCTGGCAGGTCTGTGGTCCCAGGGCACCATGGCCGACGCCGAGAATTCCCTGCGCGAGTTGGCGGCACTGGCCGAAACAGCCGGTTCAGAAGTTTTGGATGGACTGGTGCAGCGCCGTGCCAAGCCCGACGCCGCCACATACCTTGGTACCGGCAAGGCCCAGGAGCTCAAGGAAATTGTGCAGGCCACCGGTGCTGACACGGTGATCATTGATGGCGATCTGGCCCCGTCCCAGCGCCGCACCTTGGAAGAAGTTGTCAAGGTCAAGGTCATTGACAGGACCGCGCTGATCCTGGATATTTTCGCCCAGCATGCCAAGTCCCGTGAAGGCCGGGCCCAGGTGGAGCTGGCTCAAATGGAATATCTGCTTCCGCGCCTGCGTGGCTGGGGTGAATCCATGTCCCGCCAGGCCGGTGGCCGCGTTGGCGCAGCCGGTGGCGGCATTGGCTCACGTGGCCCGGGTGAAACGAAGATGGAACTAGACAGGCGGAAAATCCGCACCAAGATGGCGAAGCTGCGTCGCGAGATTGCCGCGATGAAGCCGGCGCGTGATACCAAGCGGGCCAACCGCAAACGCAACAATGTGCCCTCCGTGGCCATTGCCGGATACACGAATGCCGGAAAGTCCTCGCTGTTGAACCGCCTGACAGATGCCGGCGTGCTGGTTGAAAACGCGCTGTTCGCCACCTTGGACCCCACGGTGCGCAAAACGGAGACAGCTGACGGCTTGGGCTACACCTTGGTGGACACTGTGGGCTTTGTGCGTTCGCTGCCCACCCAATTGGTGGAAGCCTTCCGTTCCACTTTGGAAGAGGTGGCCGACGCTGACCTGATCCTGCACATTGTGGATGCCTCCCACCCCGACCCCGAGGGGCAGATTGCCGCCGTACGGGCCGTCTTCGCCGAAGTTGAGGCGCTGCAAATCCCCGAACTGATCATCTTGAACAAGGTTGATATTGCTGACCCGTTTGTGGTGGAACGGCTGCGCCAGCATGAGGCCAACACAGTGGAGGTTTCCGCCCGCACCGGCCAAGGCATCGATGAGCTGCTGCATGCCATCAGTGTGGCAATTCCCCACCCCAGTGTTGCCTTGACGCTGCTCATCCCGTACGACCGTGGCGATGTCTTGAACAAGCTGCACCGCTCCGACGCGGAGATCATCACGCTGGAACACGGCGAACACGGAACCGTGGCCCATGTGCGGGTCCGCGAAGATCTGGCAGCCGAGGTTGAACCGTTTGTCCAACATGGCTGACAGTGAATTTTCGCAACAAGCCCTGGAACTTTTGGACAGGGCTGTTGAGTCCATGGGCGGCCAGCGCCGTGACGGCCAGCACGAAATGGTGCGCCGCGTGGTGGACGCCATTGAAAGTGGCGACCACCTGCTGGTTCAGGCAGGGACAGGCACGGGCAAATCGCTTGCCTATTTGATTCCGCTGATTGTCAACGCCCTCACCAGCGACAAACCGGCGGTGGTGGCCACCGCAACCCTGGCGTTGCAGGCCCAGATTGTGGGCCGCGATGTGCCGCGCCTGTTGGCAGCCCTGGCACCCGTCCTGCCGCGCGCCATTGACGTTGCCCTAGTCAAGGGCCGCAGCAACTATGTGTGCAAACAGAAGCTGGGCGGCGGGTTTCCCGCAGAGGACACGGGTGAAGGAGCCTTGTTCACACTCGGTGAAGATTCCTCCGTCACCCACCTGCCCGGGGCAACCACGGGTCCCACCTCAGCGCTGGGGCGGGAAGTGGTGCGCCTGCGTGAGTGGGCGCAGGACACTGACACGGGCGACCGGGATGAATTGGTCCCCGGCGTAACCGACAAGGCGTGGCGGCAGGTTTCCGTAACCTCCATGGAATGTCTTGGGGCACAAAAATGCCCGCTGGCCACCGAGTGTTTTTCGGAACTGGCCCGCGCCCGTGGCGCCCAGGCAGACATTGTTGTGACCAACCACGCCATGCTCGCCATCAGCGCCTTCGAAGGCATTGCCGTTCTGCCGGACTACGACGTGGTGGTGGTGGATGAAGCTCATGAACTGCAGGACAGGGTCACCGGTGCCGTCACCGGTCAGCTGTCGGTGCAAATGGTGCAGGCAGCAGCCTCCAGCACCCGCAAGCACACGGCCGTTTCAGTCGAAGCCATCCACGCCAGCGCTGCGGCACTGGACCTAGCCTTCGCCGGGACAGCCGAGGGCCTGCTTCCCAATGGTCTCAATGACGCCCAGAGCCAAGCGGTTGAACAAGTGCGCGACGCCGTGCGGGCGGCACTCTCAGATTCCAAGCCTGAGGGCAATGCGGCAGTGGACGGCGGACGCTCCATTGCCCGGTCACGGCTGAACCTGATCTTTGACTTGTGTGAGCGGCTGCTGGCCGCCACTGAGGCCCGCGAAGTGGTGTGGGCATCACGTCCGGGCACCTTCACCCCGGGCAAGGGCTATCAGAAGGCGGACGACGGCGAACCGGCTGTCATCAACATTGCACCGCTGAGCGTGGCCATGAAACTCCGTGAGGGCTTGTTTGCCGACCGGACAGTCGTGCTGACCTCGGCAACGCTGGCCATAGGCGAATCCTTCCAGGCCACAGCCGGCGGGCTGGGTCTGCTGGGTCCCAGCGCACCCGCCTGGACGGGGGCAGACGTGGGCTCTCCGTTCGACTACCCCAAGCAAGGCATGCTGTACGTGGCAGCGCATCTGCAAAAGCCCGGTTTTGGCATGTCAGCCGAGCAATTGGATGAACTTGCCGCACTGATCACTGCCGCCGGCGGCGGAACCCTGGCGTTGTTTTCCTCGCGGCGGGCAGCCGAGGACGCGGCCGAGAAATTGCGCAAGAAACTCTCAGTCAGGATTCTTTGTCAGGGCGACTCCTCTATGGCCGGGCTCATCAAGGAATTCGCCGACGAGCCGGACACCTGCCTGTTCGGCACCATGTCACTGTGGCAGGGCGTGGACGTTCAAGGTGCCTCCTGCCGGCTTGTGGTCATTGACAGGATTCCCTTCCCGCGACCGGATGACCCCTTGGTGACAGCCAGGGCCCGTGCAGTGGCGCAAAGCGGCGGCGACGGCTTCATCGCCATCTCCGCAACCCATGCTGCGGTACGCCTGGCCCAAGGTGTGGGGCGGCTGATTCGCTCCAGCGCCGACAGGGGAGTCGTGGCAGTGCTGGACTCCCGCCTGGCCAACGCCAGCTACGGCGGGTTCCTGCGCGCAGCACTTCCGCCGTTCTGGGCCACCAAGGACCGCGCCGTGGCCCTCGCGGCCTTGAAGCGGCTCTCCGGCAAATAGTCTGCCGGTCCAACAGCACAGGCATCGGAATTTTTCCGGCTACTATCCGACACGTCGGCCGCGGGCGGCCTCGGTGTCTCCTTTACGTAGCCTACAAAAAATGCCAATGCCTGTGCTGGCAGCGTCTCTTCGAGCACTGTCGGCGCCGGTGCGCAGCCCGCCTTCGGGGCCTGGTTGACCGTTCTAGAGGCTTCTGAGCACTGACACCACTTTGCCCATGATGGTTGCGTGGTCGCCCAGGATGGGTTCATAGCGGGTGTTCTGGGGCAGCAGCCAGGTGTGGCCGTCGCGCTGCCGGAAGGTCTTCACAGTGGCTTCGTCATCCAGCAAGGCGGCCACAATGTCGCCGTTGTTGGCGGTTGGCTGCTGGCGCACCACAACCCAGTCGCCGTCGCAGATGGCCGCGTCGATCATGGAATCACCCTGGACCTTGAGCATGAACAACTCTCCGCTGCCCACAATTTGGCGTGGCAGCGGCATGATGTCATCCACTGACTGGTCGGCCAGGATGGGCCCGCCGGCTGCAATGCGTCCCACGAGCGGAACAAATGCTGTGTCCGACGAACTGCTCAGCTCGGCAAAGTTGAGTCCGTTGGAGCTGCGCAACTTCGACGGGGCGCTGACCCCCTCAATCTCGACCTCGCCGTTGTCCAAAACCAGCGGGATGAGCACTTCCATGGCGCGGGGACGCTTGGGGTCGCGGCGCAAGTAGCCGTGGCGTTCAAGCTGGGTCAACTGGTGCGTGACACTGGACAGGCTGGCCAGTCCCACGGAGTCGCCGATTTCACGCATGGAGGGCGGATAGCCCTTATCGGCAATGGAGCGCTGGATGCACTCAAGGATCTTTTTCTGCCGAACAGTAAGCCCCTTCATGCCAGCGCGGCTGGGCGCTTGGGGGATTCGGTGCGGAGGTTCTTGAAGCGCCATGGTTCCGGGTCCTTTCGTGGCTGCCCTGAACAATGTCAGTGCCTGCTGGTGGACTGCATCTGGCGGCCAATCCTTGTAATCCAAGTTTAAGCCACAACAGGGTGAATTTCAAACATTTGTTCTATCTACCCTTGGCAAGTGTCGTCTATAGGTGCTAAAACTGTACTAGTAGCAAATTAGAACATACGTTCTATCGAAGATATGAAGTATGGAATTTCGATCCAGTCGGCAGCTGGGGCCAAGGATACGGATCCACGGTGAAAGGACGAGAAGTCATGAATGCAATGGTTATCTCTGCAGGAACTCTGAGCGTTACTCCCAAGGCATTTTCTGGTGGCCGCAAGGCAGATCCGCGACTGCATCAGCCACAGGCAGCCCCAACAAAGCTGTCCCTCACCCGCCGGGGCAGGCTGGTCCTGTTCGGTGTGCCGGCCATTGCAGCGTCATCGATCCTGATGTTCCTTGCCCTGGCGATTGTCTTCAGCTCCATGGCCAGTCCCGCCCATGCCGGCGTGGAGCACACGCCCATCAACATGGACAGCTACGCCCATTCGGTGACGGTTCTTCAGGGCGACAGCCTGTGGAGCATCGCCGGGGCTTCCGATCCGAATCGTGATGTCCGCGAAATTGTTCGCGAGATTGTTGCCTTGAACGAACTGGGCACGGGTGTGGTGCAGGCGGGCCAGCGGCTCTTCGTGCCGATTCCGAAGTAGAACACCTGTCAGGCAACAACTCTGCTGAGGTTGTGGCCAGCCGGCCGGGCAAAGTGTCCGCATGCTGTCACGGTTTCGGCGTTTGCCGCCCGGGCAATTAAGCTGGAGCCATGGATCAGTTTGAACGCTTAGGTCAATTGCCACTCCGCGACGATCTGCGCGGACTGCATCCCTATGGCGCGCCCCAGCTAGACGTCCCGATACTGCTGAACGTCAATGAGAATACTTTTGGTGTCCCCGCCGACGCCAAGGAAGCCATCCTGAAGGCCGTAGCGGCCGAACTGGAAGGCCTCAACAGATACCCGGACAGGGAATTCACCACCCTTCGTCAAGAATTGGCAGCGTATCTGGGCCACGGCCTCAACGAAGACAACTTGTGGGCCGCAAACGGCTCCAACGAAGTCCTGCAGCAAATCCTTCAGGCATTTGGTGGGCCGGGCCGCACGGCGATGGGATTCCCGCCCACGTATTCCATGTACCCCCTGCTGGCCAGTGGCACCGGAACCGGCTACATCGCGGGCTTGCGCCAAAACGATTACAGCCTGTCCGCAGCATCGGCGGCAGAGCAGGTGCGCAGGCACGCCCCGAACATCGTCTTTTTGTGCTCACCCAACAATCCCACGGGAACAGCCCTCGGCCTGGATGTGGTCGAGGCTGTATATGAAGCAGGGGAAGCATCACAGTGCATTGTCATTGTTGATGAGGCGTACGCAGAGTTTGCCCACACGGGAACAGCCAGCGCCCTTGGCCTGCTTGCGGGCCGACCGCGCCTGGTTGTTTCACGCACCATGAGCAAGGCGTTTGCCTTGGCAGGCGCCCGCCTTGGCTATCTTGCGGCCGCGCCGGAAGTCGCCGACGCCCTCCGTTTGGTACGCCTGCCGTACCACCTCTCGGCCATCACCCAGGCAACAGCAGTTGCTGCCCTGCGCACCTCCACGTCCCTGTTGGCCAATGTGGAGGCCATTAAGATCCAGCGTGACAGGATTGTGCGGGAACTGACAGGGTTGGGCCTGACGCCCGCGCCCTCGGATTCGAATTTTGTGTTCTTCGGCGGACTCGAACACCCCCACGCGGTGTGGGAAGCCCTGCTGGCGGACGGCGTGCTGATTCGCGACGTCGGTATTCCAGGACACCTGCGGGTGACCGCCGGCACCGAAGCCGAAACGACTGCATTCCTCAACAGCTTGCGCGCCATCCTGGCTGGCTAGTTTCGCCTGCGAAAGAACATTGCCGTGCCCGGCACCGGGGCGTGGCAGCGGACTGCTTTGGGCATAATCATGCCTTCTCTCCTAAACTGGTGTCATACATAGAAAAAAGTTCGCGAGCCGAATCCTGCCCTGCGCCTGCCGGGCCGGGACGGCGCGCACAAAACCAAAGGACTTGTGCATTGACTGAGAACAGCCCGCAGCCCGGCCAGGGACGCACAGCCCGTTTGGAACGAGTCACCAGCGAGTCAAGCGTGCTCGTGGAAATCAACCTGGACGGCACAGGTGTTTCCACGATTGACACCTCAGTCCCGTTCTACGACCATATGCTGACTGCACTGTCCAAGCACTCGCTGATCGACATGAACATCAAGGCCACCGGCGACACCCATATTGATGCCCACCACACGGTGGAGGATGTGGCCATTTCCTTCGGTGAAGTTCTCAAGGAGGCCTTGGGGAACAAAGCTGGCATCCGCCGCTTCGGCGAAGCCACCGTCCCGCTCGATGAGGCGCTGGCCAATGCAGTGGTTGATGTTTCCGGCCGTCCCTACCTGGTGCACGGCGGCGAGCCGGCAGGCCAGGAATACCACCTCATTGGCGGCCACTTCACCGGGTCCCTGACCCGACACGTTTTTGAAGCCATCACCTTGCACGCGCAAATTTGCCTGCACATGAGAGTCATTGCAGGCCGGGACCCGCACCACATTGTGGAGGCGCAGTTCAAGGCGTTTGCCCGCGCGCTGCGTTCAGCCATTGAATCAGATCCCCGCGTCACAGGAATTCCATCCACGAAGGGCCTTTTGTGAGCTCCGAAGCCACCCCGGCAGCAGCAGGGAGCCAGCCGACAGTCACGGTTCTGGACTACGGTTCCGGCAATGTGCGCTCCGCCGTGCGGGCCCTGGAACGTGCCGGCGCCACGGTGAAACTCAGCGCCAAGCCTGAGGACGTGTTGACTGCCGACGGCCTGGTGGTTCCGGGCGTGGGTGCCTTTGGCTCCGTCATGAAAGAACTCAAGGCAGTTGATGCGCTGCGGATGATCGGGCGGCGTGTGGCCGGAGGTCGTTCTGTTCTGGGCATCTGCGTGGGCATGCAGGTCCTTTTCGACGAAGGATTTGAACACGGCGTTCATGAAGAAGGCATGGGGGAGTGGCCCGGAACTGTCGAACTGCTGCCGGCCCCTGTTGTCCCGCACATGGGCTGGAACACGGTTCAGGCCCCTGAAGGCTCCATGTTGTTTGACGGCGTGGACAAGGAGCGGTTCTACTTTGTGCACTCCTATGGCGTGCAGCAATGGGACTTTGAGGTTCTCCAGCCCAAGATGCGCCCGCCCATGGTCACCTGGTCGGAGCACGGTGCGCCCTTTATTGCGGCCATTGAAAACGGTCCCCTCTGCGCAACACAGTTCCACCCGGAAAAGTCAGGCGACGCCGGTGCACGCCTGCTGCGCAACTGGGTCCTGTCACTGAACAAGGCGGCCAAATAATGTGGTCGCTGCTTTTGATGGGCCTGGCAGGACTGCTCATTGGTGGCGCCTACACGTTCTACCAGCAGAAAACTGCCCGGTGGATACCCGTCAGCTTTGCCGTGTTGGCCGTCATGTCGCTGGTGGCCGCCTACATGTTCACCCAGTGAGCGCCGTCGCCTAGCCTCCAGCACCCGTATTACACTTCATATTCGCAAGTACTAGTCACGTTGAGGACCCCATGACCACCCCCATTTTGGAATTGCTGCCCGCGGTTGACATTGTAGATGGACAGGCAGTGCGCCTTGTTCAGGGCGAGGCCGGCTCCGAAACCGGCTACGGTTCGCCCCTGGACGCGGCTCTCAACTGGCAGAACGACGGCGCCGAGTGGGTGCACCTGGTGGACCTGGACGCCGCCTTTGGCCGCGGCTCCAACGCGCATCTGCTGCGTGAAATGGTGGCAACCCTTGACATCAAGGTTGAGCTCTCCGGTGGAATCCGCGACGACGCTTCCCTGGAGAATGCCCTGGAACAGGGTGTGGGCCGGGTCAACCTCGGCACGGCGGCATTGGAAAACCCGGAGTGGACCGCCAAGGTGATCGCGAAGTTTGGGGACAAGATCGCCGTCGGCCTCGACGTCCGCGGCACCACCTTGGCAGGCCGTGGCTGGACCAAGGAAGGCGGCGACATCTGGGAAGTTTTGGCCCGCCTGGAAGACGCCGGCTGTGCCCGCTACGTTGTCACGGACGTTACCAAGGATGGCACCCTGCGCGGACCCAACGTGGAACTGCTCCGTGAAATGTGCTCCCGCACGTCCAAGCCCGTGGTGGCCTCCGGCGGAATTTCCAGTCTGGAAGACCTGCGTGTGCTGCGCGAAGTGGTGGGCGAAGGCGTCGAAGGAGCCATCATCGGCAAGGCCTTATACTCCGGCCAGTTCACTTTGCCGCAGGCCCTTGACGTTGCAGGCCGCCGTTAATTCATGACTGGGATGCCCAAGAAACAGCTGCCCGGACATATTGCCCAGGCTTTGGCCGGTGCCGGCGGGTCCACGGATTCGGCCGGGCAGCCGTGGGCGGGGCGGGACCTGCCTGCGCAGGAAAAGTACCACAACTTTGACACCGACGACGGCGCCATGGACCCGCGCTTCGCCGCCGCCATTGAGGCGCTGGCCTCAGGCGACGGCAGCGAAGCACAGGTCATCGCCTCCTTGGCCGAGGCCCGCGTTTTCATACCCATCGTGGCCCAACTGGCCGAACAAACTGTGGGCGAGAACGGCTTGGTGTCCGACAAGGAATCGGACATGGCCCTGGTGACCCTGCAGGGACCCGACGGACGCCGGGTGTTGCCGGCATTTACACATGCCGACGCACTGACAACGTGGCATCCGCAGGCCCGGCCGGTGGCTGTGTATGCGGCCCGGGCAGCATTGTCAGCCGTGGCCGAAGAAGCGCAATTGATGGTTCTGGACCCCGGCTCGCAGCGACCATTTGTGATTCGCCGTCCGGCCATGTGGGCGCTGGCCCAACAAAAAACGTGGCTCCCCAGCTACACCGATGCGGCAGTGCAAAACATCCTGGTGCAATCTGTGTCGGCCCTTGGTAACAGTGCCGTGGTGGACATTTCCGCCACCGCCGGCCAGGGCATAGAATCCCAGTGGGGCAGCAGTGCCACATCGGATGGCCGGTTGGTGCGCGGCGGCGGAACCGGCCCGGAACTGTGTGTCACCATCACCCTGCTGCCCGGGCTTGACCAGCAAGGCGTCAACGGCGTGCTGTCCCAATTGCAGGAATTCTGGGCTGCCGATGAATACTTTGCCCAGGCAGTTGACTCGATCCAAATCCGGCTGCGCCACCCACACCCACGTACCTAAAACCTCGCAAGGCATCCTTGATGCGCTCTTGTGATGGATCACAAGAGAGAAGTCACTACAGTGAATTTTGCCGCCTACCGCCAAATCCTCGCGGTTGGAACTGTGCGCCGGCTGCTGATTATTGCCATGTTTGCACGCATTCCCCACGCAGCAGCCGGTGTTCTGCTGACACTGCACGTGGTGGAGACCCTGAAGCTCAGCTACGCTGCCGCAGGAACTGTCGCCGCAGCCATCACCATCGGCATGGCCATCGGTGCCCCCTGGCGCGGCCGGATGGTGGACATTTACGGCCTGCGCCGGGCACTTGTTCCGTCAATCATTGCCGAGGCAACCATCTGGAGCGTTGCCCCGTTCCTGAACTTCCAGCTGCTGATCGTGGCTGCATTCATTGGCGGACTCTTCGCCGTCCCCATTTTCTCCGTGGTCCGCCAGGCGCTTGGCGTCATGGTTCCCCCTGAGCAGCGCCGCACCGCATACGCACTTGACTCCATGGGCGGGGAAATAACCTTCATGATCGGCCCTGCTGCCGGTGTCATGCTGGCCACCACCACCCACACAGTGGTGGGCCTGGTCATCATTGGAGTTTCGGCCTCCATGGCCGGAGTGTTTCTCATGCTGTTCAACCCGCCAACCCGGACGGGACAAAAGGGATCCTATGTGGCTGTCGGTGGCGGCGGAGCCCAACCGTTCAGTGCCGTGGCGGACGAGAAGGCCCCGGACCTTTCAAACAAGAACTTTCTGCTGCGTTTCTGGGGCAGGTCCCGCCACAACCTGCGCTGGGTGAACATCGCCGTGCTGGCAATTCTGGGCACCTCCCTGGGGGCAGGACTGGTCCTGTCAGGTGTGAACGTGGGCATGGTTGCCCTCATGCGCCAAAACGACCAGGTGGGCGACCTTGGAATTGTGTTCATCTTCTGGTGCGGCGCCTCAATCGCGGGCGGCATCGTCTACGGTGCGCTCAAGAAGTCCATCAATCCGTTGTGGCTGCTCATGGCCATGGCAGTCCTGGTCATCCCCATGGGATTCGCCACCAATGCCTGGACGTTGGGGCTGCTGTCCATCCTGCCGGGCCTGTTGTGCGCTCCCGTGCTCACCTCCAGTGCCGAGCACATTGCCGACTTGGTGACCGAGAAGCGGCGCGGTGAGGCCATGGGCATGTACGGCTCCTCCATGACCATTGGCAGCGCCATGGGTTCGCCGTTTGCCGGTGCCATGATCGATGACATTGGGCCTTGGGCCGGCTTCGCCGTCGTGGGCTTCCTTTGTGCCGTGCTGGCCACCATCGGCTTGATCACCATGTCCATCTGGCGTCGCCGCAGTCCGCGGGTTCCGCTGCCGGAGAGCTCCGGGCAGGGAGCGGCGGATGCGTTCCGCCCCGGCGGGCCCAAGGGCCCGGGGGAGCAGGGGACTTCCCGCGGCGGCGACAACGTCGACGATCTGCTGGGAGAACCTGACCCGGTCTGAAGAGCCCCTTAACGCAATCTGTGTTGCAGTTGTTGCACGAAAACCGCTCCGGAGAACGCTTTCCCGTGCAACAACTGCCACACAGATTTGGGGGGGGTGTGAGGCGTTGGGACTAGTTGACGGCTCCGGTGTACTTTTCGCCCGGACCCTTGCCCGGGGCGTCCTGAATGGTGGATGCTTCACGGAACGCGAGCTGCAGTGATCGCAGGCCGTCGCGCAACGGTCCGGCGTGCTGGCTGCCAATCTCCGGTGCGGCTGCCGTGACAAAACCGGCCAGGGCCGTGATCAGCTTGCGGGCTTCGTCCAGGTCCTTGAGCTCTTCGGCGTCGGGTCCTGCGGCCAGGCCGCACTTGACTGCCGCTGCACTCATGAGGTGAACGGCCGCCGTCGTAATGACTTCAATGGCCGGAACTTCAGCGATGTCACGCACCACGGAGGCTGCCTGTGCGTCGCTGAGATCCTCTTCCGGGGAAGGCTGAAACGTGTTGCGGGTGTCCGAATTATTATCTGAGCTACTCATACTGCTAAGCTTGTCACAGACCGACTCGATGCTGTTATTTCTTCTTGTCCAAACGACGCAAGTCACAGGCCAAAAGAGCAGCTGCTTCGAGTTTGCAAGTGGAGTCCTCTCCCACCTTTCGACCCAATCATGGCGTTGTCTGGTTCAGGTTGGCGCCTTGCCCCTTTGGGTGAGGAAACGGAAAGTCCTTGACAGGGCACCGTGCCGATTCTTCGAGGCCTCCATTGCATCAGCAAATTGGGGGCCTTCTCCGTTGCTGGTGGTACTCACCTTTTCTTACGCAACAGGAGCTACACATTAGCGAGCCACGCATCAATGATCGAATCCGCGTCCCAGAGGTGCGGTTGGTAGGGCCAGCAGGCGAACAGGTTGGGGTCGTCCGCATTGAGGATGCCCTTCGTCTTGCCGCTGAGTCAGACTTGGATCTGGTTGAGGTAGCGCCGACGGCCAAGCCGCCGGTGTGCAAACTGATGGACTTCGGTAAGTACAAGTACGAGGCCGCCGTCAAGGCCCGTGAAGCACGGAAGAACCAGACCAACACTGTTCTGAAGGAAATCCGTTTCCGCCTCAAGATCGACACCCATGACTACGAGACAAAGCGCGGCCATGCGCTGAAGTTCCTCGGTGCCGGCGACAAGGTCAAGGCCATGATCCAGTTCCGTGGACGTGAGCAGCAGCGCCCCGAAATGGGCATCCGCTTGCTCCAGAAGTTCGCCGCAGACGTTGCCGAGGTCGGCATCATCGAGTCGAGCCCGCGCATTGACGGCCGCAACATGGTCATGGTCATCGGCCCGCTGAAGAACAAGGCAGAAGCCAAGGCTGAAGCCCGACGCAACCAGCAGCGTGCCGACGCCAAGGCCCACAACGAGGCAGTTGCCAATGGCACAGCCCGCGTTGATGTTGACCGCGACAACAAGGCACCCCTGACTCAGTCCCTGGCAGATCTACTGCCCGAAGGCCTGCGCTTGAACGAAGAAACTCCCGCCGCCGAGGCAGTCCAGGCACCCGTTGCCGAAGCCGCTGACGTTCTTGTGGAGACCGCCGCCGTTGTTGAAGCACCGGAGGCAGTTGTGGCCCCCGCAACAAGTGCGCCGGAAGCTGTCTCAGCTCCCGCCGTCGCACCTGTTGCCAAGGCTCCGGCCAAGGCTGCCGCTCCGAAGGCCGCAGCCGTAAAGGCTCCTGTTGCCAAGGCTCCTGCTGCAAAGGTTGCCGCCAAGGCCCCTGCAGCCAAGCCGGCCGTCGCCCCCAAGCCTGTTGCTGCACCGAAGCCGGTCATTGCAAAGCCGATTCCGATGCCCAAGCCCATGGCCAAGCCGGTAATCGCCAAGCCAGTAGCCAAGCCTGCCGCGAAGGCAGCAGCAAAACCGGCCGCAAAGCCCGCCTCTGCGAAGAGCGAGCCTGCAGCCGAAACCCCCAGCTCAGCTGAATAAGGTTCCTCCTTTTCAGCGGTGAATACACCCACACAGTGACCCAACCAGTCGCTGCAAGAGAACCACAGGCAGCGCCGGTGGATACGTAAGGAGACAGGTCCTCATGCCTAAAATGAAGACACACAGTGGTGCAAAGAAGCGATTCAAGCTCACCGGTTCCGGTAAGCTCGTTCGCCAGCAGGCTAACCGCCGCCACTACTTGGAGCACAAGCCTTCCAGCTTGAAGCGTCGCCTGAAGGGTGACCTGCTGGTCGCCAAGGCTGATGTCCGCAACATCAAGAAGATGCTCGGCATCTAATTTCGCAAGTCAATCGGTGTGATTCCCAGTTCCGGGACGATCACCATTCATCAAAGCCTTCCCTGGCATGATTGGCTTGGGATCTTTAAATTTGAAGGAGTACGCACGTGGCACGTGTGAAGAGGGCTGTAAACGCCCACAAAAAGCGTCGGGTTATTCTTGAGCGCGCAAAGGGTTACCGCGGACAGCGTTCACGCTTGTACCGCAAGGCCAAAGAGCAGCTGCTGCACTCGTTTGTGTACAGCTACGGTGACCGCCGCAAGCGCAAGGGTGACTTCCGTCGCCTCTGGATCCAGCGTATCAACGCTGCATCCCGCGCCAACGGCCTGACCTACAACCGCTTGATCCAGGGCCTGAAGGCTGCTGCGATCGAAGTTGACCGTCGCATGCTGGCAGACCTGGCCGTCAACGACGCCGCTGCTTTTACCGCATTGGTAAACATCGCCAAGGCTGCACTGCCTGCTGACACGTCAGCGCCGGCAGCAAAGTAATTTCAGCAACACCGCAGGGAGCTTGACGGTTCCTTGTTCCTGCTCTGTGACTGATAAAGTCCTAAGCATGATTGAATCCGGGCGCCCACCAGTAGAAGCAATGACCAATCCTCGAGCAGATCGGGTGCGGGACGTTGCCAAGCTGGTTGGGCGCTCGGGTCGTTTAAAGCGCCGCCAGTTCCTGGCCGAGGGCCCGCAGAGTGTCCGTGAAGCCTTGAAGGCGCACAGTGACTGCCTGGCAGCTGGCGGCAGCCCCGTGGTTGAGGCCCTCTACGCCACGGTTGAATGCCTCAAGCGCTACCCCGAGCTCCTGGACGCTGCCTCCGCGCCGGGCACACGGGTGCAGGTGCGGATAGCCAGTGAGATGGTGCTCTCCGCCATGACGGACACGGTGACCCCGCAGGGAGTTGTCGCCGTCTGTAACTTTGTTGACGTTCCCCTGGACGCCGTATTGGCCTCCAAACCCAAGCTGATCGCCATGTTGTGCCGTGTCCAGGATCCGGGCAATGCCGGCACAGTGCTGCGGGCGGCAGATGCCGCCGGAGCCGACGCCGTGATCTTCTCGCAATCAAGCGTTGATATTTACAATCCCAAGGCCGTGCGTGCCACAGCAGGCTCCCTGTTCCACCTTCCCGTGGTGCTTGGTGCCGATGTGGCAGAGGTGGTGGCCGCGGCCAAGGCTGCAGGCGTTGGTGTTCTGGCCGCTGACGGCTATGGACATTTGAACCTTAATTTGTTGCAGGATGAAAGCGCAGCCCGCGCCTTCGACCAGCAAATCCCTGACGCCAGCTACGCCCTGGAGGATCCCACGCTGTGGCTCTTCGGCAACGAGGCCCAGGGCCTGGCCGGGGAGGAGAAGGCGCTGGCGGACCACCGCGTGGCTGTGCCGGTTTATGGTGAAGCCGAGTCATTGAATCTGGGCACGGCGGCTACGGTCTGCCTTTACGCCAGCGCCCGGGCCCAGCGCCGCACGGCATAACACCCGCGAACAACGTTCGTTCCCGCGCGCTGCCAGGCGTTGCCTGCAGTCAATGCTGGTGGCGCCTGCGTCGGCGAGCGGAGGGCACACGGTAGGATTTCCCGTTGTGGGCAAGGTGCCCGTGCAGGCTTGGGTTGCCAGCCTGCAGTCGATTGAGGGGAAACCGCTGTGTCTCACGAAGGTGGTACCAAGGCAATTATCGCTGCACTGGTGGCCAATTTGTCCATTGCTGTCATGAAGTTCCTGGCCTATTTTCTGACCCTGTCGTCATCGATGCTGGCCGAGGGCATCCACTCCCTGGCCGACTCCGGCAACCAGTTGTTGCTGCTGGTTGGCGGCAAGAAGGCCAAGCGCCAGGCCAGCCCGGAGCACCCCTTTGGCTATGGGCGCGAGCGTTATGTCTACGCCTTCATTGTCTCCATTGTGCTATTCAGTGTTGGCGGCTTGTTCGCCCTGTATGAGGCCTACCAAAAGTGGCAGCACCCGCACGGCATGGAGCCGCAGTGGGCGTGGGTTCCCATTGCGGTGCTGCTGGGTGCCATCGCCATGGAAGGCCGTTCCTTCCATGTGGCTATCAAGGAGTCCAATGTGGCACGCGGCAGGCGGAGCCTGGGCCAGTTCATCAAGACAGCCAAGGCCCCCGAGCTGCCGGTGATCCTGCTGGAGGACGCTGCAGCGCTTCTGGGCCTGGTCTTTGCACTCTTTGGGGTCTCCATGACCATTGCCACCGGCAACGGCCTCTGGGATGCGGCCGGTACGGCGCTGATTGGTGTGCTCCTGGTGTGTGTGGCCATCATTCTGGCCGTGGAAACCAAGTCGCTGCTGCTGGGTGAATCAGCCACCTTGGAAGATGTTCGCGCCGTCGAAGCCGCCCTGGTGGGTCCGGGCGTCAGTAAAATCATCCACCTCAAGACCATGCACCTGGGCCCGGAAGAACTGCTGGTCGCTGCCAAAATTGCCGTGGACGCGTCTGAGACCGGGGCCGAAATTGCCAAGGCCATTGACGACGCCGAGAAGCGCGTGCGCGCCGCCGTCCCAATTGCGAAGGTCATCTACCTGGAGCCGGACATCTACTCCGCTGCTCCCGGGGTGACGCCCCCGGCTTCTTAAACAAGTGACCCGCAGTAGTCCCCACGCCCTCCCTAACCTCGCAAGCTCGGCCAGGGGTCCCTCGGGCGCGTGGGCCCATCGAAAATCGGGATTTCGCGGTGTTTTTCGACCACTCTACTGCGGGTCACTTGCTCCTGTGGGGGGAGTGCTTGGACGTCAGGAGCCCTTACCGGCCTTGACACCGGCCTTGTCCAGCAGGCCGCTCAGGAGGGCGATGCCCAATCCCAGCACCGCCAACGCGGCGCCCACCATGGCCGGGGCCGTGAACCCCCAACCCCACGTGATGACCAGGCCGCCCACAAAGGCTCCCAGCGCATTCGCCATGTTCAAGGCTGAGTGGTTCAGCGAGGAAGCCAGTGTGGGGGCGCCCGGGGAAACGTCCAGCAAACGGGTTTGCAGGGACGGCACCAGCATGGCTCCGGATGCGCCGATCACGAAGATCATGACCAGGGCCAGCCACTGAATGTGCACTGTCAGGGCGTAAATCACCAGTACTGAGGCAATGAACGCCATCATGGTGTAGATGCTGCCCATGACCGACCAGTCGGCCAGCCGGCCGCCAACGTAGTTTCCTGCCACCATGCCCAGGCCATACAGGCCAACAATGACCGGCAGGAAACTGGAGGCGAAACCTGCAACATCTGTCATGGTGTTGGCCACATAGGTGTACACGGCAAAGAAACCGCCGAACCCAACCACACCCACCAGCAGCGTCAACCAGACCTGGCCGCGACGCAGTGCGCTGAGTTCATTGCGCAGGCTGGCGTCGGGATGCGCTTTTTGGTGCGGCACGAAAATGGCCATGCAAATCATGGTGATGACCCCAATGGCCCCCACCATGACAAAGAGCCAGCGCCACCCAAATTGCTGTCCCACAAACGTGGCAAGCGGCACGCCCAGCACATTCGCCACGGACAGGCCCATCATGACCATGGAAATGGCCCGGCCACGTTTGGTGGGCGCCACCAGGGAGGCGGCCAGCACCGCTGCCACCCCAAAGAAGGCGCCGTGGGGCAAACCGGCGATGAAGCGGGTGATCATCAAGGTGCTGTAGTCCTGCGCCAAAACTGAGAGCAGATTGCCCACGGTGAACAGGGCCATCAACCCCAGGGCCAGTGCCTTGCGCGGCATTTTCGCCCCAATGGCCACCAGTACCGGTGCACCCACCACCACGCCCAGGGCGTAGGCGGAAATGACGTGTCCGGCCTCCGGCACACTGACACCAACACCCTCGGCAACATTGGGCAGCAGGCCCATCATGGCAAATTCGGTGGTGCCGATGCCAAACCCGCCGATGGCAAGGGAGAGGATGGCCCATGCCACAACGTTGGGTGTTATTGGTTTGGATGGCCGGGCGTTTCTAAGCAGTGTCATCTAGTAACTTTCGCAAAGTGGGTTTCCACGATTGCCGCACTGTGCTGGGCGGACGGGCCGGCGTCTGGTCGCGTCGGCGGCGCGGTGGGGGCATGCAAATGCCTTCACCAGTCTAGTTCGCCATACACTGGGGCGGTGACGATGAAAAAACAAATAGTAGGCGCAGCAGTGGTGGATTCGCTCCATGCCCCCGGGAGTCTTTTGGTGGCCCGGCGCACTGCCCCGCCGGAATTTGCCGGCATGTGGGAGTTCCCCGGCGGCAAAATCGAGCCAGGTGAAAGCCCGCAGCAGGCCCTGCACCGAGAATTGGCTGAAGAGCTGGGTGTCAGGGTGAACCTGGGCGCAGAACTTGAAAGTCCCACGCAGGGCGGCTGGCCCCTGAACGCCAACGCCGCCATGAGAGTGTGGCTCGTTGAGGTGAGCGAAGGCACAGCCGAACCGTTGGAGGACCATGACGAGCTGCTGTGGTTGGCGCTGGATGATCCGCAACTCCTTGAATTGGCATGGATTCCGGCGGATCTGCCCATTGTTCACGCGCTGATGGCTTTCACTGCCGCCGCCTAAAAAATGGCCGGAGGGGTTGATGAGGGCGTACTCACGGTCCTGGGTGAGGACATGCCAAGCACTGCCCGGGAGTTCTTTGGCGAGAATCTGGTGATATGGACGGCCGAGTTGGGGACGATGCTGAGGGGGGTTCTCCTCGAGAGGACTAGGATTGGCACCCAGATCGGGTTGTTCGTGCTGGTTCCCTCGGGGACCTGGGCGCTCGAGGAAGGACCAGTTACCGTGGCGGTCATCACTGTCAGTTGCCGAACGCAGGCAATGAGCGGGCCAGGTCTCCGGCAGGGCATCGGCGTACATCAGTTGTCCGGGACGATGCAAGGCTGAAAAACGGAACTGGCGCCCAAGCCGGCAACAACAAGCTCTTCGCGGTTGGCAGGGAAATCACTGGGGCCCGACTGCTCATGCCGTCGCTATGGTGGCATGAACCAGCAGGCTGGATGACCGGTGGTTCCACAGGTCACGGCGCCCCAGCCGGCCCGTGACGGCCCGCCGCCGGCGCACTCGGAGTCCAGTTTCGAGAATGGGACTTAGTGCGGCTCGCGGGGCCTGGGCAGGACACGGGACAGTTGAGAGGTTCAGCTCATGAGCAGTCAGCCAAGCAGCCTCGCGTCAGCGGCGACCCTCATCGTTGACCATGCCGGCCACGGGGAGGTCTCCCGCGGCCGGCCCGGGTGTGTTCGGTCAGCCGGAGCCAAGCTCATCCAATTCGACGTACAGCTCCCGGCCGGTCTCCACCAGAACGCGAAAACCGTGGAAGCCTTTTGGTGCGATGGTCTGGAAGAAGGACCCCTCGGCGCTCTCGTTGGGTGCCAGCCGGGCCTCCGGCGTGTCGCGTCGACCCTGGAACGCCACCGGTTCGGCACGGTCGAATTCTGGCGTGATCTCCTCTCCCATTGGGCGCCCGGCCATATCCGTCACCGTACCGAGTACGAATTTGGCCGTGAGAATCTGGTCGAAGTCCGGGCTGGCCGTAATCCGATGCGCGAGGTGGAGTTGCCCGCCACGCCCGAAGCAGAGGTAGCTCAGCTCCTTGTCAGCAGCGTGGCTGGCATTGACCTCCAGCTCATTGAAGTACACGACATTGCGGACTCCGGCAACGGCACCCCGGGCAACCGGCTGGCCCCCGTTCTCGAAGTGACCCCGGTAAATGGTGCCCCGGATTGAGGGCCGTGCCGGGCCGCCTTCTTGGGGGTTGAGCTCGGTGATGGGGAACGGTATGGGCTCGAACGTGTACAGGTCATGGCCGCCGGATTCGTGGTCGGTGCGGAGCGCCTCGCTCGCGGTCTCATCGAATCCCACCTCGATAATCACTTGAAAATTGTGCGGACTGTGGAACATCGGCAGATGCGACAGGTAAAGGGTTTCCTGGCCAAACAAAAGCATGCCGTGGACACCCATCGTGCCGCCCCCGCCATGGCCTTCGTGCCCGCCGCCGCGCTCGTGCTGCCCAGTCATCTCCTGCCTCCTCCAACTCCCGGGTCATCGAACTGGGGTGCCCGGGTGGATTGAATGTCTCTGAGTGATTCCAGTGAACCACCGTGGCGTTACTCTGGCGTTACGGTGGTTTGACAGTGGTGGGTGAGTGCGGTCATGGCTGTCATTGTCAACCTCGGTTGTCGGGTTTTTTACAGTTGGGAATGGCGGTTTGCGCTGACGCCGCGGCCGGGAGGCAAGCGCCACAAATGGCCGGAAGCATGGATCCGGTAACAATGACAGCTTTCATAAGTGCTGCGGCTTCCGCGGTCGCTCTGATCGACAAGATCTCAGTTAAAAACACTGCGCGATCTGGGCTGCAGTGCACCTTCGGCCTGCACGTGCTGTTGACCCGATTGCTAAAGCCAGAATCGAGCAGCAGCTCAAAGGTATCGTGGCGGACCAGAAAGTTACTTTGGAAGGGATCCTCGGGTTTCTGGAAGAAATCGGCACACAGCTGGATGACCACTACCTGCATGGAGGGAACGTTGTCATGTCCGCATGGCAATATCCAGGACGGTGCTGATCCAGTTCTGGGGCCACCGTTCGATCATGGAAAGTGGGCATGCTGTAGCGTCAGGTGCAGCACAAGGGCGCACAGGCATCTGATGAGGCATGCGCCCCAACTCGGGAGCACTCTAAATGAGTCTCGCCGAGGTGTTGAATTCCGGCGCTGCTGTGCCAGACTAAGGTCTACCGAAGATCTCAAGGAGGTTGTGACATGACGAGTGAAAACCACCACGAAACATCGCCCGCCGGTGCCAGTGATGAAACCAAGGAAAAGTTTCGCCAGGCCCTGGAAAACAAAAAGAACAAGCAGCACGGCAGTATAGAAGCCGCCAATGGTTCCAAGATCAGTGCATCCCACGGATCTGCGTCGCATAAGCGCGAATTCCGCCGCAAGAGCGGATAACCCAAGAGTTTCACCCCCTGCAACAAGAACCTGGTGTGTTTTAGAACAGGGTGGGGGCAGTGTCAGGGAAGGCGGGGGTCCCCACGGGGGCTCCCGCCTTTTTGCCTGGCGCAACACCCCTGAAGCCGCTGACCGGCATGCTGCCTGCAGGGTATTGGGCTTCCTCACGGCGGGGATCGTGGATGAAGCCCTGCGCGGCAAAGCCATGGCGGGCCTTGGCTTCATTGACCCGGGCGGCCAGCCACTGGCGGTATTCCTTTGACGCATAGGCGCCGGAGCCGTACAGGCGTTGGTAGCGGCCCACCAGTGCCGGGTGTTCACGGGCCAGCCAGTGCATGAACCATTCCCTGGTGCCCGGACGCAGGTACAAGGCGCCGGCGCTCAACCCGGTGGCACCCGCCCGGGCCAGGGCCGCAAAGAGCGAATCCAAGGCGTCGTTGGAGTCGGTGAGCCAGGGCAGGATGGGCATGGCCATGACGCCGCACGGCAATCCGGCGTCGCGCAGCTTGCTGATCAGTGCCAACCTGGCCTTGGGCGAGGGAGTCCCCGGCTCCAGGGTGTGGGCCAGGTCCTCATCCAGCAACGCCAGGGAAATGCCCATGCCCACGCTGACCTGTTGGCCGGCCTCGCGCAGCACGCCAATGTCCCTGGCCAGCAGTGTTCCCTTGGTCAATATGGAAAAGGGTGTCCCTGAATCAGCCAGTGCCCTGATGATCCCGGGCATGAGCTGGTAGCGTCCCTCAGCCCTTTGATAGGGATCGGTGTTGGTGCCCAGCGCCACATGGTCCCGCTGCCAGCCGGGCTTGGCCAGTTCCCTGCCCAGCACTTGGGCCACGTTGACCTTCACCACCACCTGGGAATCAAAATCAACCCCTGAATCAAAATCAAGGTACGTGTGGCTTTTGCGGGCAAAGCAGTACACGCAGGCATGCGAACAGCCCCTGTAGGGGTTCACCGTCCATTCGAAAGGCATGGAGGAGCTTGGCGGGACCTTGTTGAGGGCCGACTTTGAGAGCACCTCGTGAAATGTGATGCCGGCAAACTCAGGAGTCTGCACACTTTTAACCAGACCGGCCAAGGGCAGGAGAGGCTGTGACGTTGGTGCCCCGGCCATGGGAAGCGTCTGGTTGAGCTGTTGAGTTGTCCACCGCATGACTTCATTAGAACATATATTCTAATTGGCCACAATGCTGCGCGTGCGGGCAATTTGTTACCCGCGGGTAGGTGTGTTCTGTGCATCACATTGCAATGGAGCTAGGCTGTGTCCAGGGGGCGACGATGCCCCTTCTGGCCAGTGTGGGAAGAACCCTGGGCAGCTTCAGTGAGAAGGAGCCGGCATGACCAACCTCGCCACCATTGTGGGTGCCTCCGCGCAGCACAATCCAGCCGGAACTGCCATCAAATACGATGACACAGAAATCTCCTTTGGCGCGTTGGAGGTGCTCAGTGCCAAAGTGGCCGGGCTGCTCGCTGCCCGGGGTGTCAAGCCGGGGGACCGGGTGGCGCTCATCTCGCCCAATCTGCCGCAAATGCCCCCGCTCTACTACGGGATCCTGCGCTACGGTGCTGTGGTGGTGCCGCTGAACCCGCTGCTGAAATCCCGTGAGGTTGAATACCACCTCACCGACTCGGGGGCCACCTTCGCCTTTGCCTGGGAAGGCGTCATGGGTGAGGTGCAGCCGGCCGCAAACAAAACGGGCACAGCGGTTGTGCCCATCAACGCCGAGCTCCTGGCGTTGCTGGCCCAAACCGACCCCATCACCGAGGTTGCGCCCGCGCAGCAGGATGACACCGCCGTCATCCTGTACACCTCGGGCACCACAGGCAAGCCCAAGGGTGCGGAACTGACGCACGAGAACCTGCGCAGCAACGCAGAGCTGTCGACGAAACTTTTCAGCATGGGCGCAGACGACGTGATCTTTGGCGGCCTGCCGTTCTTCCACGTTTTTGGCCAGACGTGCGCACTGAACGCTGCCATCATGGCCGGGGCAACCGTCACCATCCTGCCCAAATTTGACCCGGTGAAGGCCCTGGAAGTCATCCAACGGGACAAGGTCACCATCTTTGAGGGGGTGCCCACCATGTACATCGCGTTGCTGCGGGCGCCGGGGCGGGAGAACTTTGACGTCTCCAGCCTGAGGGTGGCGGCGTCCGGGGGCTCGGCCCTGCCCATGGAGATCCTGCACGAATTTGAAAACACCTTCGGCGCCACCCTGCTTGAAGGCTATGGCCTCTCGGAGACCTCGCCGGTGATCTGCTTCAACCAGGTGGATGGGATCCGCAAGCCCGGCTCCATCGGCACGGTGGTTCAGGGTGCGCAGCTGAAGGTGCTTGACGACGCCGGCCGTGAGGTGGAGACGGGCGCCGTGGGCGAGATCGCGGCGTCGGGCGGCTACATCATGAAGGGATACTGGCGCAATCCCGAGGCGACAGCCGCCGCCATCAAGGACGGGTGGTTCTTCACGGGGGATCTGGGCCGCCAGGATGAAGACGGCGTGTTTTACATTGTCGACCGGAAGAAGGACATGATCCTGCGCGGGGGCTACAACGTGTACCCCCGGGAGGTGGAGGAAGTCCTCTACGAGCACCCGGCCGTGGCCGAGGCGGCCGTTGTTGGCAAGCCCGACGACGTCCACGGCGAGGAAGTGTACGCTGCGGTTTCGCTCAAGGATGGTGCCGCCGGCGCCGACGATCCGGAGGCGCTCGCCGCCCACATCCAGGAGTTTGTCAAGGCACGCGTGGCCGCCTACAAGTATCCGCGCAAGGTGGTCATCATGGAATCCCTGCCCAAGGGGCCGACAGGAAAAATCCTCAAACGCGAGATAGTCATTTCCTAGGTCCTGATGGTGCACATGGCGACGGCCCGGCACCCTGTCGAGTGCCGGGCTGGGCGCCATTGAGGGCGGGGCGCCTACGCCAGCTGCCAGGTCACCTGCACGGACATGGAGACAGTGCTTTGCCCCGGCTCAATGGCCATGGAGCTGTCCGTGCTCTTGGTCTGGAAGGCCATCATGGGTCTGGGTGCGCCGTCGTGAACTGCTCCCTCAAGAACTGATTTGACGGCGCCCAGGGACCTGCCGGCCAATTGGGCGTACAGCCCGGCCGCCCGCAAGGCATCCGCCCACGCAATGGCCCGGGCGGCGTCCTGTGCCGCGGCGGGGTTGGCGAGAACGGGGGTCAGGCCGTTGAGGCGGACATTGTTGTTGCCCGTGTCCACCACGGCCGCAATGACGTCCTGGGCGCCCTGGTCGTAGCGCAGGGCCACGCTCAGCGTGCTGGAGACCGTGTAGCCGGTCACCACGGAGCCGGTGCCTTCCTGCCAGCGCGTGTCCGCACGGACATCAAGGGAGGAAGAGCTGATGACCTCCCGGGCCACGCCCAGGGACAGCAGCTTGGCGTTGACGGCGTTGAGGGCCTCGCTTGCCCTCGCATAGGCCTCCCGCACAGTGGCCTGCTGGGCTTCGATGCCGATGTTGATGTTGAAAAAGTCCGGCGCGGTTTGAACAGTGCCTTGGCCGGTGACGGTGATGGAGTCCAATGGCTCGGTCATGGATGGTTCCTTTCTTGGGCGTGGGTGTTAGGGCGTCGTGACCTGAACGACGTGAGGCTCTGCAAAAAGTTC
>JBDTQM010000025.1:0-28685 GCA_039932175.1 Specibacter sp. | reverse complement strand
GCGGCCCAGGGCGGCCAAAAGGGTTGACTTTCCGGACGCTGATTCGCCGGCAATGCCCAGGATCTCGCCGCGGTGCAGGGTCAGGTTGATGTCGTCGCAGGCACGGAGGTTGCCCACCTCTGTCACATAGTCAACACAGAGCCCGTCGGCCACCAGCAACGGCGGGGAGGAGGCGATGCGGGCCGCAATCTCGGCCACGGTTTCCAGTTTCATATCAACACACCTTTCTTGGCGGCCAGGGCTGCGTCTTCGCGCTTCTTGGTCTTGAGGAACTTGCGCATCAGGCTCATGCGCTTGGAGCTCAGGGTGGGGTTCGTGACCTCATCGAGGCCAAAGTTGATCATGGTGGTGGCGAACCCGATAAGGGCCAGGCAGATGCCGGGGGGCCCAAACCACCACCACTGGCCGTTGAACAGCGCGTTCTGCGTGGTGGCGTAGTTGATCATCAAACCCCAGCTGGGTTCGGCGGCGCTGCCAATGCCCAGGAAGGCCAGGGAGGCCTGCATGCCAACACCGGCCGCGATGAGCCGCAGGAACATGGGTGAAATGATGCCGGACAGGTGCGGCAGCACCTCCACGAGGATCACGCGCAGGGGATGCTCACCCACCGTGCGCAGGGCCGCGGTGAAGTCGCGGCCCCGCAGCGACATGGCCTGGGCGCGGATGGCACGTGCGCCGCCGGTCCATTCCAAGCCACCAATGATGACGGAGACCAGCAGGATGTTGGCGTTTTGCAACAGCCCGGCGATCATGAACAGGATCGCAAACGACGGGATGTTTTGAACCACCAGAATGACACCGTTGAGGAAACGATCCACGGCACCGCCGGAGAAGCCGGCAACGGTTCCAATGACGATGGAGAGCCCGGTACCGATGATGGCGGAAATCAAACCAACCATCATGGAGCTTCTGGCACCGTAGAGCAGCCAGGACAAAGCATCCTGGCCGGAGCTGGTGGTGCCCATCCAGTGATCCGCGGACGGGGCCTGGCCCATGGCGTTCTCATCAAACATGTACGGCGTCCAGCCCAGCACGTGTTGGCTGAACGGCTGCCCAAATGCCGCGGCGAAAAGGAAGACTCCCATGATGACAAGGCCAATTTGAACCTTGCGCAGGGACATGAATCTGGCGAACATGGCCTACTTCTCCTTCGTCCGCGGGTCGAGCAGTACGTAAACGGAGTCAGCGATGAAGTTGAAGATCAAGCTGACAAAGATGATGAGCAGCATGACACCCTGCATGACCGGGTAGTCGCGGGTGCCTTGGGCTGCGAAGAGCAGGCTTCCCACACCGGGGTAGATGAACACGCTTTCCGCCAGGATCACCGCTGTCAGTGAGGCGCCGATGGACTGGGCCAGTCCGGTGAAGTTCGGCAGCAGGGCGTTTCGGGCCGCGTAGTCGCGCAGCACCTTGTTGGGCTTCAGGCCCTTGGCGCGGGCCAGCTGGACATAGTCCTCATTGACGGTGGTGATCATCATGTTGCGCATGGTGAACATCCAGTTGGCGAACCCCACCAGCACCAGGGTTGCCATGGGCAGGATGGAGTAGATGGCGACGCTGACCAGGAACGTTGGATCAAAAATGTTGATCTCAAGGCTTTCGTTATACGCGCCCTGCGGCGGCAGCCAGCCGTGCTTGTAGCTGATGAACCAGACCAGCAGCAGACCGAGCCAGAAGGCGGGAATGGAGCTGAAGAACATGGCAATGGGGGTGATGATCGAGTCCAGCTTGCGGCCCGGCTTCCAGCCCAGCTTGGCGCCGGCCCAGGTGCCGATGATCCAGCCAAGGATCGTGGAGACAATTGCCAAATACAGGGTCCATGGCAACGCGCGGCCAATGAGCTCGGTCACCGGCACTGGATAGTACTGGATGGAGAGGCCAAAGTCGCCGGACAGGGTCTGGACCAGGTAATTCCAGAAGGCCACGAACACGTTCTGGTTCGGGTCGCCGTAGCGGGCGTAAATCTGGGCCAGCGCGTACGGGCTGGGCGTGTTGCCGGTCTTGGCAACAATGCTTTGAATCATCTGTTCAGCCGGGTTGCCGGGCATGAAGCGCGGAAGCATGAAGTTTGCCACCAAGGAGATGAAGGCAACGATCAAGTATGTGAACAGCCGCTTGCCCAAATACCTGAATCCACGCAGACGGGCCTTGTAGCCGGAAATCGTCGTCCCCCGGGTTGCCGTTGCGGCCGAAACGCCGCCACCTGTCCCGTGGGGTGGACTATCTTCTACGTCAATGGACATATTTACCTCCCATTTTCTCTTGGAATGTGATCCACAATACATCGATTTCGCAAAATCTATGGACACTTCGTTCGAATTTAGCCAATCGGACAGATTCTTTATTCATCATCGAAGTAAGTTTGGGAGCTTCACTGGCATCTGAGGCGAAATGATGGTTGCATTGATGATGCTAGCTTAAGCGCCTAAGTGATGGCCACCACAAGGGCCTATGATTCTCTTGAGTACTTCTCCACGCACCCGAAAGGTGAACCAGTCAATGCATGACAATCACGACTTGATCGAGAACAGGTTGCAGCGCGTCCTCAAGGAGCGGATTCGTCCGTCCATCTACACCCCCGTAGCTGAGCTGGGGATGACCGCATGGCATGTTGACGGCGGACTCGGCGAGCCTGTTGACCCTGCGATTGCGCTTCCCGGCGGTGACGCGGCGGCAAAGAGCGCCGCGGGCGTGGACTACCAGCCGTTCGCCGTCGGCCAGGAGTGGGGACCGGCCTGGGGCACCAGCTGGATCCATGTCACCGGCACGGTTCCGGCACAGGCTGCCGGCCAGGCCGTGGAAATGGTCATCGACCTGGGCTGGGACGGCCACTCCCCCGGATTCCAGGCCGAGGGCCTGGCCTACAACCCGGACGGCAGCGTCATCAAGGCGCTGAACCCGTTCAACTCCTGGCTGCCTGTCACCAAGAACGCACAGGGCGGCGAGCAGATTGACTTCTACCTTGAAGCGGCCGCCAACCCGCTCATCCTTGACCACAACCCGTTTGTGCCCACCGAGCTGGGTGAGAAGTCCACCGCCGGCAACCAGCCCCGCTACAAGGTGGCCCGCGCGGACATCAACATCTTCAACGCCGACGTCTGGGAGCTCGTCCAGGACCTTGAGGTTCTGTACCAGCTGCAGAACGAACTGGACTTGGGGAACCCGCGCCGTTGGGACATCCTGTACGCCCTTGAGCGCGCGCTCGACGCCGTCTCCCTCAAGGACGTTGCCGGGACCGCTGCCGCGGCCCGGGAAAAGCTGGAAAAGGTCCTGGCCCAGCCAGCCAACGCCAGCGCCCACCAGCTCACAGCCATTGGCCACGCCCACATTGACTCGGCGTGGCTGTGGCCCGTGCGTGAAACCGTCCGCAAGGTGGCCCGCACCAGCTCCAACATGGTGAACCTGTTGGCCGAATACCCCGACATGCAGTTCGCCATGTCCTCGGCCCAGCAATACGAATGGATCAAGGAGCAGCGCCCCGAGGTCTTTGCCAAGGTCAAGGACGCTGTCGAGGAAGGCCGCTTCATCCCGGTGGGCGGCATGTGGGTTGAATCCGACACCAACATGGTTGGCTCCGAGGCCATGGCCCGCCAGTTCACCTTTGGCCAGCGCTTCTTCCGCGAAAACTTTGGCATCCAGTGTGAAGAGGTCTGGCTGCCGGACTCCTTTGGCTATTCCGCAGCCCTGCCGCAAATTGTGAAGTTGGCCGGCGCCAAATGGTTCCTGACACAAAAGATCTCCTGGAACACTGTCAACAAGTTCCCGCACCACACCTTCAACTGGGAAGGCATTGACGGCACCCGAATTTTCACCCACTTCCCGCCGGTTGACACGTACAACTCCGATCTGTCCGGCGGCCAGCTGGCCCACGCCGTGCGCAACTTCCGCGACAAGGGTGCCGCCAACCACTCGCTCGCACCGTTTGGCTGGGGCGACGGCGGTGGCGGACCCACCCGTGAAATGATTGCGCACGCCCGCCGCACCAAGGACTTGGAAGGTTCGGCCCAGGTCACCATCCAAACCCCGAAGGAGTTCTTCACGGCGGCCGAGGCCGAATACTCCAACGCGCCCGTATGGAAGGGTGAGCTTTATCTGGAGCTGCACCGCGGCACCTACACATCCCAGGCACTGACCAAACAGGGCAACCGCCGCAACGAACACCTGCTGCGTGAAGCCGAATTGTGGAGCACCACGGCCGCAGCCCGCGGACTGCTCGAATACCCCTATGAGGAATTGGACCGCATTTGGAAGCTGGTCCTGCTGCACCAGTTCCACGACATCCTGCCCGGCTCCTCCATTGCCTGGGTGCACCGCGAAGCGGCTGAACGCCATGGGGAAATGTCAGCCGACTTGAATGTCATCATCACCCGCGCGCAACAAGCCCTGTCCACGGATGAGGCCGGCGCCGGGAACGTCATCTTCAACGGGTCACCGTTCGCCCGCCACGGCCTGCCCCCGTTCGCGGCAGGCGTTGCGGCGCCAGCCCAGGCCCCGGTGACGGTGGAGCGCGACGGCTCCGACGTCGTCGTCCACAACGGCCTGATCAGCGTCCGCTTCGATGCCGATGGCGTCATCACTTCCATGGTGGACGTGGCAGCCGACCGCGAGGTGGTCCCTGCCGGCCAAGGCGCGAACCTGCTGCAGCTGCACGCGGATTTCCCGAACATGTGGGATGCCTGGGACATTGACGAGTTCTACAAGAACACCGTCACCGATGTGCGTGAACTGGATTCCCTGGACACCGCCACCGAAGCCGACGGCACAGTGGTTGTCTCGATCCAGCGCTCCTTCCGCAACTCGGTGGTCCGCCAGCAGGTGCGCATCGCCCCGGATTCCAAGCAGGTCACCGTCAACAACGACATTGACTGGCACGAGCAGGAAACGTTGCTCAAGGCGGCGTTCCCCATCGATGTGCACGCCGATTCGGCCCGCTACGAGACCCAGTACGGCCACATCCAGCGCCCCACCCATGAGAACACGTCCTGGGACAGCGCCCGCTTTGAGGTGTGCGCCCACCGTTGGGTGCATGTCAGCGAGCCCGGCTTTGGCGCCGCAGTCATCAACGATTCCACTTACGGCCACGATGTGTCCCGCCACCTGGGCGATGACGGCTCGTCCTTCACCACCGTCCGCTTGTCCTTGTTGCGCGGCCCCAAGTTCCCCGATCCCGAGACGGACCAGGGCAACCACACGTTCAACTACGCGTTTGTGGTGGGTGCCGACGTGGCCGACGCCATTGCCGCCGGTTACGCATTGAACCTGCCCACGCGCGCCCTCACCGGATCCGCTGTGGCGCCGTTGGTGACCACCACCTCCGCTGCCGGCCTGGTGGAGGCCGTGAAACTGGCCGATGACCGCAGCGGCGACGTCATTGTGCGCCTGTACGAGCCGCTCGGCGCCCGCGCCAAGGTCACGCTCAACGCCTCCTTCGAGCTGCTTTCCGCCGCCGAGAACAACCTGCTGGAGCAGCCGCACGACGGCGGCTCCGTCACCACAGTGGAGGGCAGCAACGTCACGATTGCCCTGCGCCCGTTCCAGATCGTCACCCTGCGACTGAAGAAAGGCACCAAATGAGCCACTCTCCGATGACCCGCCGTCAGCCGCTGCGCTGGGGTGTCAATTACACCCCCAGCGAGAGCTGGTTCCACTCCTGGCAGGACTTCAACATTGACGCCGTCAAGGCTGATTTGGAGTCGATCGCCGCAATTGGCCTGGACCATGTGCGGATCTTCCCGCTGTGGCCGCTGCTGCAGCCCAACCGTTCCCTGATCCGCCCCGCCGGCATCGCCGATGTTGGCAAGGTGGTGGACGCCGCCGCCGAATTTGGCATGGACGTTTCCGTCGACGGCCTGCAGGGCCACCTCTCCAGCTACGACTACCTGCCGTCCTGGGTCACCAGCTGGCACCGCCGGAACATTTTCACCGACACGGACGTCATTGCTGCCGAGGCCGAGCTTGTCACGGCTCTTGCCAAGGAAGTTTCGTCCCGCCCGAACGTTCTGGGCATGACCCTGGGCAACGAGACAAACCAGTTTGCCGTGGCCCGCCACCCCGAAAAGCATGAAACCACCCCGGCGCAGATGGGTGACTGGATCAACACCTTGATCTCCACTGTTAAGAAGGTGTGGCCGCAGGGCATGCACCAGCACAGCTTTGACGACAACGTCTGGTTCATCGACTCCTCCCCAGTGACCCCGGGCCATGCGGCGTCACTGGGCGATTCAACCACCGTGCACTCCTGGGTCTTCACCTCGGTGGCCCAACTGTTCCCGGCGGGCCACCCTGCCCGGACCTTGTTCGCCGACTACCTGGTTCAGCTGGCCGATGCATGGGCCGAAGACACTGCCCGCCCCATCTGGTTGCAGGAAATTGGCGCCCCCTACCCGGCGGTGCCCAAGGAACAGGCAGCAGATTTCCTTGAAGCAAGCCTGCGCCCGCTCATGGACACCCCCAACTTGTGGGGCACCACCTGGTGGTGCTCGCACGATGTCAGCCGCAAACTTGCCGACTTCCCGGAACTGGAATACACGCTGGGACTGCTGGACTCGAACCGCAGGATCAAGCCTGCCGGCCGGCGGTTGGCGGAAATGATCGCCGAGGAGAAGCGCAACCCCACCGTTCCGGTGCAGCGCGGCACGGCCCTGTCCTTTGACTCCGGCGACGAGGCAACAGGCATTGGCCGCTCGGTGACGGACCCCTCCGGGGACGTCTTTGCGGCGTGGCTGGAGCTTGCCGCCCGCGGCGAAAAGCCCACCCTGGTGCGCGCGTCCAAGCTGGCCGACCCGGGCTATCTTGGACGGCGCGGCATCAGCAACGTTGTCACCCCCGGGCAGGTCGGCGCACAGGCAGCCGCCGTGGGCGATGTCCCCGTAGTCAGCGAAGCAAACATCTGGGCCGGGAAGGTGAAAGCATGAGTGCACTGAATCTGGTTCCCGCGCCGTCGTCGGTGACCGAACACCATGGCTTCACGGCCGTCCCGCAGGTGTTTGGCATCGCGTCGTTTATCCCGCTGGGCACCTGGCTGCACCGTTCCCTGGAGGACTGGCTCGATGCCCGCATCCAGCTGGTGCCAACGAACAAGGCCACCGGTGGTGAGGCGTGGCTGCGCATCACGGAGCACGCTGCATTGGCCGACGGCGCCTACAATCTGTCGGTCAACCCCACGGGCATCACCGTTGAGGCGGCCGGGGCTGCCGGTGTCATCAATGCGGCGCAGACCCTGCGCCAGCTGATCGGCACCCGGGGCTTCACCCCCGCCTCGGCACGGGGCACGGGCGCCGAACTTCCCAATGTGAGCATCCAGGACGCCCCGTCCTTCGCCTTCCGCGGCGTGCACCTTGACGTGTCACGGCACTTCATGCCCAAGGACGAGCTGCTGCGCTTCATTGACCTGGCCGCCGCCCACAAGCTCAACGCCCTGCACCTGCACTTGACCGACGACCAGGGCTGGCGCATGGAGATTCCCGCGTTCCCGCGCTTGGCGCAGGTGGCGTCGTGGCGCAGCGACACCATGGAGGTGTACACCGAGGACGCCCGGTTCATGAAGGGCCGCCCGCACGGCGGTTGCTACAGCCTGGACGATCTGCGCGAGGCCGTGGCCTACGCCAAGGACCGCGGCATGGTGATCATCCCGGAAATCGATTTGCCCGGGCACTCCGTGGCTGCGATTGCCGCCTACCCGCAGCTGGGCGTCGGCTCGCCGGACGTTGAGGTGTGGACCGGTTGGGGCGTGAACGACTGCATCCTGGACCCGTCCGACTACACGCTGGATTTCTTCCGCACAGTGCTGGATGCGGTCATGGACGTCTTTGACGCCCCGGTCATCCACATTGGCGGCGACGAGGTCCCGTATGAGCGCTGGCATGGCAGTGAAACCGTGCAGCAACGGGCGGCCGAGCTGGGCCTGGAGTCCGTGGAACTGCTGCACGGCTGGTTCCTGGGCCAGCTCGCGGCGCATTTGGAGGCCAACGGCCGCCGGGCGGGGGTGTGGCACGAGGCCGTCAGCTCCACCATGCCCAAGACCGCAGTGGTCAACGCCTGGGGCGGGCTGGACACCGTGGTGCACAGCCTGGCCGCCGGCTACGACACCACCATCTCCTGCTGCTCGCACCTGTACCTGGACTATCGGGAGAACGATGATCCCCGCGAACCCAGCGGCTGCAGCCCCCTGCTGTCCATGGAGAAGCTGTACAGTTTTGAGCCGTTGGAGCCGCGTGTGCTTGCCGCCGCGGAGTCCGGGGGTGCCGCCATCACAGGCATCCAGGCGCAGATCTGGACCGAATACCTGGACACGTGCGAGATCAGGGACTACAACACGTACCCCCGGTTGAGCGCCTTTGCCGAACTGGCCTGGAGCCGGGACCGCGACTATGCGGACTTCGTGGAGCGCCTTGCGGACGGCCACCTGGACCGGCTCACGGCCGCCGGCGTGGGCTTCCGGCCCCTGGACGGGCCGCACCGCTGGCAGGAACGTCCGGACATCGCCGCCAAGGCAGGCCGCAGCTAATCATGGGATTGCAGACCGTGCCCGCCGTGCAGCACTGGAACGACGACGGCGCCCCCGCGTGGGTGCCGACGCCGGGCGTCCGTGTGGTGCCGGCGGCACGGGATGCACTCTTGTTGGGGGAACTAGCTGCAAGTCTGGCCAAGGAACTGGGCGCCCGGCTCCCGAGTCCGGAGACCCGGTGGTCGAGCTTGACGAGACCCGGCGACATCGAGCTGCGCCTCGAACCGTTGGACGGCCTCAACCTCACCCCCGCGCAGTCAGCCGAGGCTTATCGGCTGACTGCCGGTGCGGTGCTGGTCATCACCGCGCCAACCCCGGCCGGGTTGTATTACGGCACCCGGACCCTGCTGCAATGGCTGCGCAGCGGCGGGCCCGTGCGCGGCACGGTCACCGACTGGCCGCGCTACGCCCAGCGCGGTGTCATGGTGGATGTGGGCAGGAAATATTTTTCCCCGCAATGGTTGGTGCGGCTCATTGAAAACATGGGCTGGCTCAAGCTCAACCATCTGCATTTGCACCTTAACGACAACGTTGGCGTGGGCCTGGAATGCACCAGCCACCCGGAAATCGTCAGCAAACAACACCTCAGCTACGCGGATTTGGATGCGATCCTGGCCCTTGCCGCGGCCCACCACGTCACTGTGGTGCCGGAATTTGACACCCCCTCCCACGCCGGCGCCATCTTGGCCCACCATCCCGAGCTGGCCATCACGGACCGCCACGGCACGGTGGAAAACGACAAGCTCAATCTCGCCGACCCCGCGGCACGTGCCCTGGTGGCCGACGTCGTCCTGGAATGGGCGCACCACTTCCCCGGACCCTTTTTCCATGTGGGCGGGGACGAATTTTTTGCCGCCCCCTGGGAACCGGCCGATCACCAGCATCCGCTGCGCTACCCGGGCCTGGCCCGCTATGCCGAGGCACAAATAGGGGCCCCGGCCACTCCGCTGGACGGCTATGTCCACTACTGCAACGAACTCAACGCCTTGCTGAAATCGCAAGGCAAAAGGATGCGCCTGTGGAACGACCACGTGCATCCCGGAGCAGGGGTGGCGCTGGACCGCGACGTTGATGTAGAGGTGTGGATCCGCTGGAACGCCTCACAGCCCAGCGCCCTTGACCTCCACAACGCCGGCTACACCCTCGTGAACCGCAACGGGGACCACCTGTACTTTGTGCTCTCCAGTGACAGCGTCCCGGCGGTTTCGGGCCGCAAGTCGGCCCAGGGAGTTTATGAGCTGTGGCATCCGCACCGGTTCATGGGCGCCGCCGGCGGCGCCGCCGACCTGGACCTGGACCCGTCCGTGCCCGTGGCCGGGGCCGTCATGTCCATTTGGTGCGACCACCCCCCGGCCATGACCCAGGACCAGGTGGCAGCGCAGATCGCCCCCTGGCTCCGATCCTTGGCCCAGCAGGTGTGGGGCTCACCCAAGCAGGCTCCCAGCTACCCGGAGTTCAGTGCACTGTGCGCCGCCATAGGCGACGCCCCGGTGATCGAGCGTGTCGAAATCCAGCGGCCCGGCTGCTGATCAGCCCCTGACCACAGTGGAATCGCGCACCACCAGCTCCGGTGTGGGCATGTGCACGTCC
This sequence comes from Specibacter sp., assembly GCA_039932175.1. Lineage (GTDB taxonomy): Bacteria > Actinomycetota > Actinomycetes > Actinomycetales > Micrococcaceae > Specibacter. The sequence continues at coordinate 18,589 of JBDTQM010000025.1, read as the reverse complement.
CCGGATTCGTTGCCGTTGATCAGTTCCATGAGGTTGTGGGCGGCCCGGGACCCCAGCACGGCAGGGTCGCGGCGCAGCGCCGTGAGCTGCGGGCGGATCGCCGTCCAAATGATGTTGTCCTCCCAAGCCACCACCGCCATGTCGGCCGGGACCGCCAGCCGGTGCTCATTGAAGGTCGCCAGCCCGGCCAGCGCCAACACCTCGTTGTCGTAGATGATGGCCGTGGGACGGTCGGTGAGCGCCAGGATCTCCTCGGTGGCCTCAATGCCGGAGCTTTGGGAGTAGTCGGTCAGGTAGCTGCTGTGCGCCCTGATGCCAAGCTTTGCCGAGATGCGGGCGAAGGCGTCAACCCGCCTGCGGGTGTGCAGGAGGTCGTTGATGCCGGCCACGTGGGCAATGTGCGTGTGGCCCTGCCCGGACAGGTGCTCCACGATCAAGCCCATGGCGGCGGCGTCGTCAATGCTCACCCCCGGCAGGCCCAGCTCGGAGGACGCCCCGATGAACAGGGCGGGCAGCCCCAGCGCGTTCAGCTGGGCCGGCCGGGGGTCATCGACGCGCGGGTCAACCACAAAAACTCCATCGACGCGCCGTTCGGACCACCACCGCTGGTAGGTTTCCTGCTCCTCCTGGATTGTTTCAACAATCTGGAGCACCAGGGCTTGGGATTGCAGGTTGATGACCGATTCGATGCCGGCGATGAGGCGCAGGAAAAACGAGTCGTTGCCCAGGCCCTCATTGCTGCGCGCCAGCACCAGGCCAACGGCTCCGGCCCGGGCGCCTGACAAGGCTGCGGCCGCCACATTGCGCCGCCAACCCAGCTTTTCTGCCGCTTCGTGGACGCGCTGCACTGTACCCGGTGACACGCCGGATTTTCCATTCAGGGCAAAGGAGACGGCCGCTTCGGAAAGTCCCGTGACTTCAGCGATTTGGCGCATGGTGGGCCGGGGCATGGGGGTTCCTCTGGTGCGTGGGCGGTGAAAGCACTCCTGCGGATGTGCAGCTTCCCATTTTATCGGATTAAGCGCTTAATGCCTCCACCGTGACACGCCCCGCTGCCGTAGTTGGCCATGATTGACTTCCGCGGCTTCACCCGGTCATTCTTGGTGGCGCGGCTCAATGCCGAAATGCTGTGCCGTGGCGTCGCCTCCTTCCACCACCAGGGACCGGCCGGGCCGCCTGAAATTCCCGGGGGTGAGGCGGACGTAGTGGACATCCGTTACGTCATGGGGCTTCCACGCATACCGGAAAACGCCGTTAAGTTCATAGCCCACGGACCGGGAGACGCCCAACGACGCCCCGTTCCATGCAGCGGCCTCCGATTCGGCAACCTCTGCCTGCAGCCAGTCGAAGGCGGAGATCAGCACGGCCGCCCGCATCTCCTTGCCAAACCCCTGGCCCTGCTCACTCTGCTGCAGCCAGAAACCCGAGGTGACGGTCTTGAGGTCGGCAAAACTTGTGGCGCCGACGTCCTGGCAGCCGATCAAGTCATAGCAGCCATGCCAGAGCCCAAGTTGCAGGGACCATTTGTCCTTGGTGGCTTCGGCCCGGGTGGCCCAGATGTGCCGGGCCGAATTGGCCGGGAGTTCCGCAGGGTCAGTCGCGGCGTCGACAGGGTCAGGGAAAAGGGCGCCAAAGCTCGGCGAGGCTGCTCATGGTGCAGTCTATCCACACGGCGCCCAGGCGGGAGAACGACGACGGCTTGGACGTTTGTTACCTGGCAGGCCTATTCGTGCGGCCGGATCGTTCGCCACAGCTCACCCAGCCGGGTGCCATCGATTGTGTCGTCCCCGGCTTTTCGGGCCTTGCGGGACCACTTGTCCAGCAGCCGGTTGTACGCCACCATGAACGCAGTGGTCTCCTCGGGCGTGGCGTTCATGTCTTTCAGGTACTGCTCCAAAGAGACGTTGGACAATTCCATCACCGGGACCGATTCTTTCAAGAATGCAGGCGCATTGGCGTTCATCGTCACGAAAGAGGTCAGTTCCGGATGCCGTCGCATCATGCCAAGCAGGATCTCGCCCGGCACGGCCTCGTTCATGGCCAGGTTCACCCGCACTTCCGGGTCGGCATCGCGGGCAAGGCGGTCAACCACGGCTGGGGAAAGGTCCTCGTGCCCCGCGAGCTGGCAGCGTTCGCTCGAGTCTCCGTTGAAACTAATTGAGTCGTGCAATTCCACGGGCTGTTCCGGCCACTGCCCGCCGCACTCAGTAAACTCCACGACCGGGGGCTCGTGCCGGCCCTTTTTGGCATGCGAGTAGTCGCGCGCCTGTTTCACCAGCCCAAACCCGTCGAAGTGCAGAACGGTGCATCCGGAAATGGTGGTGGGCCCATCCGCCAGATGGATGACAACGTAGTACTCCACGCAGGCGTGCCTGCCGTCTACCGCGGGCTCCCCGAACATCGTTTCCGCAGGCGCGGTTTCTTCCTCGAAGCACTCCCGAAGGTAGTCGCGCAATGCATCGTGCCCATGAATTCTCCTGAACATGGAGGCCCAGTGGTCGCCGTCGTCGGCCTGCAGTTGGACAATCGCCTCAACGTCCCTCAGGGGCCATGCCTGCTCCCAGGTCGTGGCCCAGCGTTGCGCAGCTTCAAGAGTGTCCATCACGTCTTCCTTGTTGGGGCGTGGATGTGCCACTCACAGCGTACAGACCCCGGCCCGGCCTTTTGCGCTCTGGATCTGCCCGGGCCGGGGTGAGATGCTGGGTGCCATGATGGACGAGCGGGGAACTGACATGGCTGATACCCGGGCACCCGGTGGTGCGGTGCAGGTGGTCATTGCCGGCGCCGGGCCCGTCGGTTTGATGCTCGCCTGCGAGTTGGCGCGCGCGGGGATTGATTCGATGGTTTTGGAGCGTGCGGAGAAGCCCGGTGACATGCCGAAAGGCAACGGGCTGGTGGGTGAGATCGTGACAGTGCCGGCACGGCCCGTCCTGCTGCGCGGGCAGAAGGGCTTGTGCGCGATCCCGCTGCCCCGCTACTCGTTCGGAACGCTGACCCTGAGGCTGAACCCGCTGCGGATCCACCCGCTGAAGGCCTTGCCATACCGCAGCGGCGCCTGGAGAAACTCCTGGAACCCCGTGCCCGCGCCCTGGGCGTTGATGTCCGCCGTGGGCACGCCCTGACTGGATTCCACGACGACGGCGAACTCGTGGCGGTGTGCGCTGACGCCGGAGACGGCCACTACACAGTCACCGCCGGTTGCCTGGTTGGCTGCGACGGGGCGCACAGCTTGGTGCAGCACCAGCTCGGCGTGGGCTTCCCCGGCACCACCGGAGACCACCAGGCGCGCATGGGCCGCGTGCGGATCTCCGCCGGGCAGATCCGCCGCAGGAAGAACGTCCTGGAGCTTCCGGACGGGCAGCGCCTGCTGTTGTTCCAGCCCAACCACCGGCCCGCGGGTGCCATCTCGATCGCCCCGGCGGCCGACCTTGACCGAACCGCACCGAAGGACGAATACATCTTGGCCGTCCATGAGCCGCGCAACGGCCAGGACCCGGCCGAACAAATACCGCCGGGGGAGATTCAGGCCAGCATCCGGCGCGTGCTGGGCGTGGAGCTGCCCATCAGCGACGGGCAGTGGCTGCGCTCCACGCTCTCCAACACACCGCCAGGCCGAACGGTACAGGGTTGGCAGGGTGTTCCGCGCCGGCGACGCCGCCCATGTGTTCTCCGCGGGAGGTTCGTCGTTGAACACCGGAATGCTCGTCGCCGTCAACCTGGCCGCCCGCCTCGCAGCAGTGCTGGGCGGCAGTGCACCCGCCGGGACCCTGGAAAATTACCACACCGCCCGCCATGCTGCGGGCCGGCAAACGCTGTTGCAAACCCGGGCCCAGGCAGCATTGTCCGCCCCGGGCGGGAACGCCGACGCCCTCCGGGACGTGCTCGGCGCGGCGTTCCGCTCCCGCAATCCGCACCGGTACATCGCCAACGTGCTGATCGGCAGGGAACCCGCGCAGCGGCGGGGCCGGAGGAACCCGGACGCCGAACCCTAGCCTCCGCAACTACCGGCAGGTAGCATCAAGTCATTACCGGGTTTCACATCCACTGCCGGCCATGAATACATTCGTTGACACTGCCGGCGGAATCGAGGACGTCATGGCCACCAGCACCTCCGCCCCAGCAGCCGGCGGGCCGCCCGAGGCAGCCCGTGTCACCGCCGAGGATGCCCGCAATGCCGCCGAGGCCGCCCGGGAAACTGCGTGGGAACGGCCCAGTTTTGCCAAGGGCCTGTATCTTGGCGACTTTAACATTGACCTCATCCACCCCCACCCCCTTTCCTCGGCCGCGGACACCGAGCGCGGCGAGGCATTCCTGGCGAAGGTTGAAAGCTATGCCAGGACCATGGACGGCGGCCGGGTTGAACGGGACGCCGTAATCCCTGACGAATACTTGACCGGCCTGGCGGAGCTGGGTGCTTTCGGCATGAAGATCCCGGTCGAATACGGCGGATTGGGGCTGAATCTGACGTACTACGGCCGCGCGCTGGCCATCCTTGGCAGCGTCCACCCGGCCTTCGGCGCCCTGATTTCCGCCCACCAGTCGATCGGCGTGCCCGAACCCGTCAAAGTATTTGGCACAGCTGACCAAAAACAAAAGTACCTGCCCCGCTGCGCCGCCGGAGCGATCACGGCGTTCCTGCTCACCGAGCCGGACGTTGGCTCGGACCCGGCACGCATGGGCTGCCTTGCCGTTCCGTCGGAGGACGGCAGCGAGTACATTCTGGACGGTGTGAAGCTGTGGACCACCAACGGCGTGATCGCCGAACTCGTGGTGGTCATGGCAATGGTTCCCTCCCGCGGCCTGGACGCCGCCGGTCGGAAGACCGGCGGCATCACCGCCTTTGTGGTTGAGGCGGACTCCCCCGGCATCACGGTGGAACACCGCAACGCATTCATGGGCCTGCGCGGCATTGAAAACGGCGTGACCCGCTTTCACCAGGTGCGCGTCCCCGCCGAAAACCGCCTTGCCCGCGAAGGCCAGGGCCTGAAGATCGCCCTGACCACCTTGAACACCGGGCGCCTGGCCCTGCCGGCCATGGCGGCCGGTGCCGCCAAGTGGTCGCTGAAGATCGCCCGTGAATGGTCGGCGGCCCGCACCCAGTGGGGCCATCCTGTGGGGCAGCACGAAGCCGTGGGCAAAAAACTGGCCTTCATGGCCGCCACCACTTTCGCCCTGGAGGCGGTGTTTGAGCTGTCGGCAGCCTTGGCCGACGCCGGCATGAAGGACGTGCGCATTGAGGCGGCACTGGCCAAATTGTGGTCGTCGGAGTTTTCCTACAAATGCGCCGACGAATTGGTCCAGATTCGCGGCGGGCGCGGCTACGAGAGCGCAGCATCCCTTGCCGCCCGCGGCGAACGCGCCGTCCCGGCCGAACAGCTGCTGCGGGACCTGCGCATCAACAGGATCTTTGAGGGCTCCACCGAAATCATGCACCTGCTCATTGCCCGCGAGGCAGTGGATGCGCACCTGGCCGCCGCCGGCGATTTGGCGTCCACCTCGGCAACCTTGGCGGAAAAGGGCAAGGCAGCCATGGGTGCCAGCGGCTTCTATGCCAAGTGGCTGCCGCAACTTGTTGTGGGCAAGGGCATGGACCCGCGCTCCTACAACGATTTTGGTCCGCTCGCCAAGCATGTGCGTTTTGTGGAGCGCGAGTCCCGGCGGTTGGCACGTCAGACGTTTTACGCCATGGGCCGCTGGCAGGGAAAACTTGAGTACAAGCAGGCGTTTCTGGGCCGGATAGTGGACATTGGCGCCGAGCTGTTCGCCATTTCGGCCTGCTGCTCCCGGGCGGAAATGCTGCGGCTCAAGGACCCCCAACAGGGCCGCTCGGCCGCGATGCTGGCCGATGCCTTCGCGTGGCAGTCACGCCTGCGCGTGGAGGCCCTGTTCAGCGAGCTCTGGCACAACACCGACGACGCCGACAAGTCCTTGAGCACCGAGCTTCTGGCCGGGAACTTCATCTGGCTGGAAGCCGGTGTGCTCGACCCGTCGGAAGGCACCGGCCCCTGGATTGCCGACGCCACCCCCGGCCCGTCCACCCAGGAGAACCAGCACCGCAAATACCGCTGAGCCAGGCCGCCACTCACGCATGGACGGGGCGCAGGGGCACGTTCAGGCTCACGGCTGTGTGCAGCGCCAACCCCGCCGCGCCCACGGCGCCCTCATATTCGGTCCAGTCCTTGACCAGGACATCCACCGGGTGAAGGAATGTGAGCACCGTTTCCTTCAACCCCCGCGCAAACCCGCCGCCCAGGGCCGGCCACAGCGATGTGGTGCGGCCCGTGACAATGACTGTGGCGATGCCCAGCAAGTTGACGATCCCGCCCACGGACCGGCCCAGGCGGTGTCCGACGTCGTCCATGAAACGGGCCAGCTCGGGGTTGCCGGTGGCCAGGGCGGCGTGGAGGTCCTCGATGGTGCCGTCCATTCCGCCAAGTCCCGGCGCCGCGTCAATGATTTGGCCCAGTCCGGCATACACCTGCAGGCAGCCTCGGTTGCCGCACAGACATAGCGGCCCCTCGGGATCCACTGACATGTGGCCAAATTCGGTGGAGCGGCCGGCCGCCCCCGAGAACACTTTGCGCCGGCTGATGATGCCCATGCCAACGCCGGCTCCCAGACCAAGGAGCAGGAAGTCCTCCCGGTTGCGGCCCAGCCCAAAACTGACCTCGCGGGTGGACAGCGCAAAGAGGTCGTTGGCCACAAACACCGGCAGGCCCACGGCATCCCGGAGTTCGGCCCCGAGGGCGAAGTCCGCCCAGCCAAGGGTGGCGGAGATGCGCACGGTGGACAACGCGCGGTCCACGGCCCCGGACACGGAAACACCAATGGCGGCAACCTTGTCGGGGTGCTCCAGCGCGGCCCGCTGCCCGGCAACGAGTGCCGCCAGCTGGCCCACGGGATCTGCCGCGGCGTCAAAGCCCACGGTTCTGGCGTTGCGGATGCGCCCGTCGATGGACATGGTGACAATGGAGACCGCCGCCGGTTCCACACTGAGGCCCATGACAGCCGCGGAGTCCGCCACCAGTTCCACGGGAACCCGGGGCCGTCCGGGAGCGATGGCACCCTGGCCGGCCGGTCCGTCGGCGGGACGTTCGCGCACATGGCCGTCGGCCATCAGGCGCCGAACCTGTGCCGTGACGGTGGCCGGGCCCAACCCCAGCGACCGGGCAATCTCACTGCGGCTCAGCGCCCCCACCTGGCCCAGCAAACCCAAAATCTCTGCCCGGCTCACGGCGTCGGCGGCCTGCATCCTGGGCTCGCGGCTCCCTGGTCCTGTGATTTTTGAGTACCCCTTGACTCTCATAAAGCGTGTGACTAGTCTAACATGAAGCCATTAATTCGGTACCAAATTAATTAGGGCGCGGCCTCCGTGCAGCCCCGCATTGACCCTGAGGCATTGATGATCAACTTTGAGGATCGCGTTGGGCCCGACTTTGGCGAGCACGCCCCCAGCTACCCCGACTGGGAGTTTCCAGCGTGGCTCGCGGAAGCCAAATTCGGCATCTTTGTGCACTGGGGGCTTTATTCCGTTCCTGCGTGGGCCGAGGTTGGCGGGGTGGCAACACCCGTGGAGGACGCCTACCGGGACCACCAATACGCCGAGTGGTACGGCAACACCGTCCGCATTGAGGGCAGCGGCGCCCAGGCCCACCAGCGCGCCACGTACGGCCCCGGCACCAGCTATGAGGACCTCGCGGAGCTGTGGCATGCCGAGAAGTTCGACGCCGCCGCGTGCCTTGAGCTGTTCAAGTCTGCAGGTGCCCGCTACGTGGTGCCCACGGCCAAGCACCATGACGGGTTTTGCCTCTGGGACACCGAAACCACTCCCTTCAACAGCGCCGCACGGGGCCCTGGCCGGGATCTGGTGGGGGAATTTGCCGCGGCCGCCCGTGCGTCGGGCTTGAAGTTTGGCGCCTACTTCTCCGGCGCCCTTGACTGGCATGTCAGCGGGTTCCGGGCCATCAGCTCCGATCCTGACATCTTCCGGCTGCGCCGCAACGACGAAGACTTTGCCCGGTACTCGCACGCCCAACTCCGTGAACTGATCAACAGGTACCGCCCGGACATCCTGTGGAATGACATCGAATGGCCCGACGCCGGAAAGTCGGACGCCGACTTCGGCGTGGCAGCCCTCTTTGCTGAATACCGCAGGGTTGTGCCCGGGGGAATCGTGAACGACCGCTGGGGCGTGCCATCCCACGGCTATCTCACGCGGGAATACTCCGACATTGGCACGCTCACCGGCAAGCACTGGGAAAGCTGCCGGGGACTGGGCCGCTCCTTTGGCGTCAACCAGCGTGAAACCGAGGCGGATGTCCTCAGCGTCGCCGACCTGGTGCTCCACCTGGTCTCCGTGGTCTCACGGAACGGCAACTTCCTGCTCAACATTGGGCTGGCTGCCGACGGCACAGTGCCGGACATCTACCGGGACCGCCTGCTGGGCCTGGGCGGGTGGCTGGCCCGCAACGGCGACGCCATTTACGCCACCACACCATGGCCGGGCACCCTGACCCGGAGCCAAAAGGACCACTACGCCGTCACCGTGAGGCCCGGTGCCACGTACTTGTGCGTCCTCACCCCCGACGCCGAGCTGCCGCCCCCGCCGCTCGATGTGGCGCTGGGCCGCTGGCTCGGCGCCGACGCCTGTGCCAGTGACCGTAACCGTGACGGCGCCCAGTTTGCCGTCCCCGCCGAATTACGCGGCGCGCCCGTGGCAGTATTTGCCATCCCGGGGCCGCACCAGCCAACGCAAGGAGAAACCACAGCATGAATGATCCATGGATTGGCGTTGACATTGGCGGCACCAAGATTGCCGTTGGCCTGATCAACGACTCCGGAGAGGTCCTGGCCCACAGCCAGTGCCCCACACCCCAGGGCGGGGAGGCCATTGCCGATTCCGTTGCACAGCTGCTGGGCGCCTTCACCGCTGACCGCCCGGGCGCCGTGGTGGGCGTGGCCGTACCAGGCTACGTCTCCACGGATCACAGGACGGTGGCCAATGCGGCCAATCTGGAGCTGGCTGACACCCACCTGGCGGAGCTGATTGAGGACCGCATCAGGGTCAACACCGTGGTGGTCAACGACGCCAACGCCGCACTGTGGGCCGAATACCGCTTCGGTGCCGCGCGCAGGGTTCGGGACGTGGTCATGGTGACGGTTGGCACCGGAATTGGCGGCGGCCTGCTCGTGAACGGCCAACTGGTGTCCGGGGCCCACGGCTTCGCCGGCGAGGTGGGGCACATGGTGGTTGCCCCGGGCGGGCGCCCGTGCGGCTGTGGTTCCCGGGGCTGCCTTGACCGCTACGCCAGCGGCACAGCACTGGGCCATCCGATCCACAGCGAGGCCGACTTCGCCGAGATCGGGCGGTGGCTGGGCGTGGGCTTGAGCCAGGTGGTCATGCTCCTGGACCCCGGAGTCATTCTGCTCGGTGGCGGCGTCAGTGCGGCCGGTACTGCGTTGACCGTCCCGACCCAGCAAACACTCAATGCCCTGCTGGCCGAACATGGCCGCGAAACTGCCCCTCCCGTGCGCGTGGCCCAGCTGGGGCCCGACGCCGGATTCATTGGCGCAGCCGCCTACGCAGCCGACCATGTAGCCGCCCGGGACCAACACCCGGCCCTGTGAAGCACCCGTTTTTACTTCCCTGACTTCTTTTCAATTTTTACTTCCCTGACTTCTTCTTAAGGAGCACCATGAGCACGCAGCCGCAGGAACTTCCGGAACAGTCCACGGTGTGGAGCCCGCCGCTGGCGCCGGTGCAGGACGGCGGCCAGCTCCGGCCCCGGATCGGCATTGCCGGCATCTCCATCGAGTCAAGCACCTTCTCCCCGCACATCAGCGGCACCGAGGCCTTCACCGTTCGCCGCGGCGCCGGGCTGCTGGACTATTACCCGTTCCTGGCTGACGGGCGGGAACTGCGCGGGGCCGCCGACTGGGTGCCGCTCATGCACGCCCGGTCCCTGCCCGGCGGGGCCGTGGACCCCGAATTGTATGTGGCCTTCCGCGAGGAGATCGTTGACGCGATCAAGAAGGCCCGCCACCTGGACGGGTTGTTCTTCGACATTCACGGCGCCATGAGCGTGGTGGGCATGGCGGACGCCGAGGGCGATCTGGCCCGGCACGTACGCCAGGCGTTGGGCGGGAACGTTCTGGTCAGCACGTCCATGGACCTCCATGGCAATGTTTCCTTCGAGCTGTTGAGAAACGTGGACCTGATCACGTGTTACCGCATGGCCCCGCACGAGGACGCCATGAACACCAAGGAGCGGGCCGTTTACAACCTGCTGACCAGGCTGCGCGCCGCAACGGGTTCGGATGTGCAAGAACGGCGCCCCCTGAAGGCCTGGGTGCCGGTGCCTGTCCTGCTGCCGGGGGAAAAAACCAGCACCCGCATTGAGCCTGCCAAGGGCATTTATGACCAGATTCCCGCCATCACCGAGCTCGACGGCGTCATCGATGCGGCCATCTGGATCGGCTATGCCTGGGCGGATGAGCCCCGCTGCCAGGCCTATGTGGTGGTGACCGGCGATGACGGGCCCGTTATCCGGCGCGAGGCGCAGCGGCTGGCACGCATGTTCTGGGATGCGAGGCGGGACTTTGCGTTTGTTGCGGAGACGGCCACCCTGGAGGACGGCCTCGCGGCGGCCTTGGCCCCCGGCGCCCCGCGCCCGTATTTCCTCTCCGACACCGGCGACAACCCCACGGCCGGCGGCGCCGGGGATGTCACGTGGACGCTGGCCCGGCTCGTGGCCAGCATGCCACTGGCCGACGCCGATGTCCGGCTGGTGCATGCCTCCATTTTCGACGCCGCAGCCGTGGCCCAGGCTGTTGCGGCCGGGGTGGGCGGTGCCGTGGATCTCACCGCCGGCGCCCGCGTGGATCACAACGCGCACGGCCCCGTCCGCCTGCGCGGCACGGTGTACTCGATCACGCACGGCGACGCCACCGCGGGCGCGCAGGTCGTCATCCAAGCGGGCAACGTGTTTGCCATCCTGACCGAACGCCGCAAGCCGTTCCACCACATCAGCGACTTCACGCAGCTGGGCCTGGACCCGGGCGACTTTGGGATCATCGTGGTGAAAATCGGCTACTTGGAGCCGGAACTGTTCAACGCCGCTGCGGGGTGGAAGCTGGCCTTGACACCAGGCGGTGTTGACCAGGACCTGCTGCGCCTGGGCCACTCCAACCTTGCCCCCGGCGTGTTCCCCTTTGCCGACAACGACGCTGTCCCGCCGCTGCAGGCCGTGATGCACCGCCGGTAATGGTTCCTGCCGCCGTGCCCTAGGCTTTCCAAAAGGCTGGGCTTATAAACGGGGGAATTAAATCATCATGACTTTTTCAGGCGAATTCCGGCGCCTTGCGTGGCGAACTGGTCAATTGCCGTCCTCTTTATGGTGGACTTCGGCATCTTGTCCGTCCTTGCGCGCAGGAATGTTTACCAGTTCCGGCTGCAAATCCTGAATTCCCCGCCAGCGGGCGCATAGAAACACCAAACCCCCGCAGCGTTGAACGCTGCGGGGGTTTGGCGCGAAAAAGTATTAGCCGTCGGTCTTGACGATGTAGACGTCGCACGGGGCGTTGTGCGAGACGGCGTTGGCCACGGAGCCAAGGACGCGGGCCAAGCCCTGCATGCGGACGTTGCCCACAACAATCAGTTCGGCTTTGAGCTTGGTGGCTTCCTCGAGCAGAACATCGGCCGGCTTGCCCAGGGCTGAGGAGTACTCAGTCTTGACACCGGAGATCTTCAGCTCTTCAGCAACACGCTGCGCAACACGCTCGGCCTCATCGGCGGTGGACAGGAACCATTCGTCATTGCCGATGGCAACCTTTTCGGTCTTGTCTTCGCCGAAGGCGGTAACTACACGCAGGGTGCGGCCCGTAGCCTTGGCCAGCTCCGCTGCGACGCGGGCGGCCTTCATGGACGTTGAGTTGCCGTCTACGCCGACAATGATGATTCCAGCCATTTTTCATCCTTAGATTTGGTTTGCACAACACCGGCGCTCTGCGCGCCGGCGCCATTCTTGTCCCCTACTTTAGCCACAAAAGCGCTGTTTTTGGCCTGAACGTGGGCGAACTTACCCCCCTATTACTTGAATATGTGCCACATGACGCCAAAGCCCTGACGCCGAGGCAGCCGGTCCGCGTCGAGACCCGCCCCCGCCGGGGCATGGTTTCGACGCGCACCGGCTACCTCGACAATGATTTATGGCTGCGCCACGGCGTCGGCCAGAAGCTCCAACACGTGGCGGTAGCCCTCCCCCGTGGCCCGCGTCATCCCCAGCTCGCACGTCCTGTTGCAGGAGGCGTGGGCGGTCGCGTCCATCGCCGCCACATCCGCGGCCTGTGCTGCCGTGGCGGAGGCCGTCAGTTCGGGGTGCAGCATCCCGCGGTCCCCGGCAAAGCCGCAACAGCCCCAGTTGTCCGGGATTTGCACCGACTCAGCCACGGCGCCCGCCACCTGGGTCAGTGCCCCGTTCAGGCCCAGCCGCACGGAGGAACACGTGGGGTGCAGGGCCAGCGAGTCCAGCCGCTGCCACTCCCCGCCCAGCAGCGGAAGCAGGCGATCGGCCGTGAACGCCACGGCATCAACCACGCGCAGCGGTTTCTGCCCGGGAGCCGGGACCTCACTCTCAATGGTGTGCAGCAGCCCCTCGGTGCAGCTTGAAGCATCACAAATGATCTCCAATTCGCCGTTGCGGGTGGCCTCGCGCAACAGCTGCAACGTCCGCCCGTGCATTTCCGCCAGGCCGGCGGCCATGCCCTTGGACGACCACGGCGTCCCGCAGCACGCGCTGTCAATGCCCGCGGGCACCAGCAGCTGCACCCCGGCGGCGGCGCACAGCTGCTCAAAACTTGCCTGCACACCGGCCGAGCCCGGATCCGCGGGCCCAAACATGACGTTGACACAGGCGGGGAAATACACGGCCGCCGCCCCGGCAGGCGCGGGCCGGCGTCGTGCCTTCCCTCCCGCGGGAAGCTCCGCCGAATACAGCGGCAGGATGTCCTCACCCAGCAGCCTGCGCCCCAGCTTGTTGGCGGGCAGCACGACGCCGGCCGGCACCTTGGCGGCCACGCCCAGGGCCAGCCCGGCCCCCTGGGTGACGGCGCCCCAATGCTTGGCGGCGGCGCCCCACACGCCGTTTTCCACGACGCCGGCAGCTTCTGCGCGCAGGTGCTTGACCAGGGTGCCGGTGTTGATGTCCACGGGGCAGGCTGTTTGGCACATGCCGTCGACGGCGCAGGTGTCCACGCCGGCGTAGTCGTAGTCCGCGGCAAGGGCGTCGGCGAGCGCCACGTCCCCGTCGCGCCGGGCCGCCGCCATGTCGCGCAGCGTGACGATGCGCTGGCGCGGGGTCAGGGTCAGGTTTTTGCTGGGGCACACGGGTTCGCAGTAGCCGCAGGACACGCAGCGGTCCACCTCGGGGTCAACCGCCGGGGGGGCCATTTTTATATGACACAGGTGTGCTTTGTCGTCGTCGTTGAGGATGACGCCCGGATTGAGCATGCCCGCGGGGTCAAAAAGTTCCTTGATCCGGCGCATCACGGAATATAGTTCGTCCCCGTACTGGCGGCGCACAAACGGCGCCATGACGCGGCCCGTGCCGTGCTCGGCCTTGAGTGATCCACCTTCGCCGAGCACCACATCCACCATGTCCAGGGTGAACGCCTCGTAACGGTCCAGCTCATCCCTGCTGGCAAACTTGTCCGTCAGCATGAAGTGGATGTTTCCGTCCTTGGCGTGCCCAAAAATGACCGAATTTTCATAGCTGTACTTGGCGAACAGGGTGTTCAGTTCCAGGCAGGTGCGTGCCAGCGCGGGGACGGGCACCACCACATCCTCCAACAGTGCTGTGGTGCCCGGCGGCCGGGCCCCGGCCACCGAGGTGTACAGGCCCTTGCGCAGATGCCACAGCTCGGCGCGGACCTTGGCGTCGGAACTGAACTCCGCGGCACGCTCCAGCCCCAGCGTCCCCGCCAGTGCCACGGCCGCTGCGTTGAGGCCGGACAGCTCGGAGGCGTTCCCGCTTTGGTATTCCACCAGCAGCGCCGCGTGGTTGTGGACCGTCAAATCCCGCACAACCCCGGGCACCTGGCTCAGCCCCTGGCCCACCCGGAGCGACAATGCGTCCATGAGTTCCACCGTGGCGGCGCCGCTGTCCACCAACGCAGGCAATGCGGTATTGGCGGCCTGGAGATCCTTGAACACCAACAGCCCCGAGGTGGCGTGGGCCAGCCGGGGCACCGTCCTAAAGACTGCCTCGGCCACAAATCCCAAGGTGCCTTCGCTGCCCACCACCAGGTGGGCCAGGATGTCCACGGGGTCTTCAAAGTCCAGCAGGGAGTTCAGCCCGTAGCCCATGGTGTTTTTCATGGCGAACTGGCGTTCAATGGTGGCGCGGGAGGCCGGATTGTTGCGCACCCTTACGGCGAGCTCGGCCAGGCCTTTGTACAGCTCCGGCTCGAGCGAGCGCAGCCGGGCCGATGCCTCCGGGGCTCCCGTGTCAATGACGGTTCCGCTGGGCAGCACCAGTGTCAGCGACTCCAGGGTCCTGTAGGCATTGTCTGTGGTGCCGCAGGCCATGCCCGAGGAATTGTTGGCCACGACCCCGCCAATGGTGCAGGCAGCCTCACTGGCCGGGTCGGGCCCAAACTTGCGCCCGTGCCGCACCAGGCGGGCATTGAGATCACGCACCGTCACCCCCGGCTGCACCCTGACGCGGGCGCCGTCGTCGAGCACCTCAATGGCGCGGAAGTTCTTGCGCACATCCACCAGCAGGCCCCCGCTGACGGCCTGGCCGCTGAGGCTGGTGCCGCCCGACCGCAGCGTCAGCGGCAGCCCGCGTTCGGCACTGACCACCATCAGGGCGGCCACCTCGGCGGCATTGGCAGGAACAGCGACGGCTTGGGGAATTAACAGGAAATGGGATGCATCATGTGCGTTGGCGTGACGGTCCAGCGCCCGTGTCCGGGTTTGTGCAGGCTCGCCCATGGCACCCCTAACATCGTGGAGCGCCTGACCCGTCAAGGCCCGCGTATCCCCCGCAGCGTGGCTGGCCTGCACCGACATGTTGCCCCTTTGTCGTCAATGGTTGCTTCGTGCCGCTGCGGTGCCCGCTGGTTTAACGACACGTTCATGACCAGTCTTATGGTCACACCGGCGCGACGCAACATGAGCGCGACTCTCGCTTTGGGAACGTCCGCCATCATATGCTGGGCGAATACTAACAACGACGTTGGGAGCCCCATGATTATCTCCACAGCAGACCTCTATGACGAACGAGGGCCGGAGCTGGCATCCGTATCAGTGCAATTTCGGGACTTTGGTGCCGTCACCACCTTCAGCGGCCCGGCACGCACCATCCGATGCTCAGCGGACAACGCACTCATCAAATCCATGTTGGCAACCCCCGGCCGGGGCGCAGTCCTGGTGGTCGACGGCGGCGGCGCCTTGGAGAATGCGCTCATGGGGGACATCATTGCCCAGTCGGCCGTGGACCATGGCTGGTCCGGGGTGATAATTTACGGCGCCATCCGCGACAGTGAGGTGATCGGCACCCTTCCGCTGGGTGTGAAAGCGCTGGGGACCAACCCCGCCAAGAGCACCAAGCACGGTGTTGGACGCCAAGACGTCCCCGTGCACCTGGGCCACGTGGCCATCACACCCGGAGACATGGTCTATGCCGACCCCGACGGAATACTTGTCACGAAAGCCGGTCGATAAGCGGCACTCCCGCAGGCGCGGACCATGGGTCCCGGCCACCAGCTAAAAAATTACAGGACAGCTACTGTAGCGCAATCGTGCCATATTGGCGTTGCCCCGGGACTTGGCACCCGACCCACGGGGCCACGCCGCGGCACCTCACGGGCGCCGGGCACCAAAGTTTCCAGGCCCCAACAGTGGCTGCAGCTGGGCCTTTTTCGCCGCAGAAATCCGCACCAGCGCCCCGTTTGCTTCATCAAGGAAAGCCAGCACGGTTTCAGCAACAACGCACTTGGCCGCGGTGACGGGGTCAAAAATGGCATAGGCCACAGTGAAACTGGCTCCCTTGATGGAACTGATCCACACCTCCACCGTGGCGGGAACATTGCGGTAGTTCAGCGGCGTCAAGTACCTTACCCTGTGTTCCACCACCAGGGCCTGGGTATTTTCCGGCAGGTCGGCAAACACGGGCCGCGCAACGGCAACGCCGGGGAGCCCCGTGCCTGCCGGCGGGCCAAAAGCATGCACCCGCGCCTCCTCCAGAATCCGCACCACCTCAACGTTGTTGATGTGCCCATAGGCGTCCATGTCCCCCCAGCGCATGGGCACCGCCAGCGTAAGCCGGCTGACGCCGTCGTACATCTCCTGTGTTGCCGCCATCTACTGCACCAATCCTTCCGCCGGCATCGCAGCCAGCACGCGCGCCTGCGCGGCGTCGAGGTAGCTGCCCGGCTCAGCGGCGGCTTGGGCTGCGTGCCCGTCGCGCCGGAGGGCAAATAGTCTTGCGTTCCCCGTGCTGCAGGGGGCATGGAAGCCCGGGTCCTGGGAATCCCCCAGCGCCCCGCCCAGGGACTGCTCGGAAAGCTTGGCGCCCGGAAGCAGCTCACCGCTGGGGATGGCGGAGCGCAGCTTGCCCACAACAGTGTTTGAGGTGTGGGCGTACCTGGTGTTCTGCAGGGGTTCGCGCACTGTCACTGGCGCACTGGCCATTCACGGTTCAAGATGGCGTAGTGGCGCAGCGTGACCCACTCGCCCTTGCACCAGTCGGCTTCCACAAATTTTGCTTCCAACCGCATGCCCAGCCGGGCCATCAATGCCGCAGATTTTTCATTGCGGTCATCGCAGATGCCCTCCACCCGGTGCCAGCCAAAGTGGTTGAAGGCAATGTCCAGGGCGGCGGCGCAGGCGGCAAACGCAATGCCACGGCCCTGCACCGAGGGGCTGAAGACAAAACCAATCTCGCCGCGGAGCGGGTTCGCTGCGTCCCACTTCAACAGAACCTCCCCTACCGCCTCATTGGAAGGCCCGTACTCGACGGCCAAGTCCAGCCACTGGCCGGGCGTGCGCAGCTCCTTTTGGGCCACCATTGCTGTCAACGTCAGCTCGGTGTCGGCCACGGTGTGCGGCGGGTGCGGCAGGTAGCGGGCCACCTGCGCCTGGGACCTGTACTCGTTGACTGCCGGCACGTCCGCCATGGTGACCGGACGCAGGCGCGCGCCCTGGGCGTGGAATGGATACGGCGGTTGCACCGGGGCTGGGACGGTGTCAGCAACTGAAGACATGTTCAGATCCTAGTGGGGAATCCGCATACCGTGCCTGCTGGCGCCGCCTTTCCCGGCACAGGCCCGTGTGCATGGCACCCGGGCGGGCGCATGCACAACACGGCCCACGATCATCGACCTTGGGCCTGAATTGGGCCTCCGGCCTGCCGGAATTGTCCCGGAACTTTCGCGGGAAACAGTCAGAGTCCTTGGGTAACATGAGCCCATGCCTGTTGCTCCTAATACCCGACGCCGCGTGGAACTTCTCCTCGTTCCGCTGGTGGCTGCCTTCTGCATGGCCTTGATCATTGGCGCCATCGTGCTCGATCGGGACGGCGGCCCGTGCACCACACCCAATTGGGACAACCACCTGACGCTCACCCTGAGCGATTCCTCCAGGGCAGCAAGTGTCACGGCCTGTTCCGGCAGTGAATGCGTCCCCACGGATCCGACGTTTGCCAGGAGCGGCACGGGAAACACTCGGCTGCTGACCCACCAAAAGGACGGTTCCTGGCTGCTCAATGTGGGCGCGCAACCGCCCGCAGCCATTAGTTTCAGGGTCTTCGATCAATCCGGCAATGTTCTGGCCGCCCAATCAACGGCCTTGAATTGGACGCGCGTCTCAGGCAACGAACGCTGCGGCGGCCGCATGGCAGACGTCAAGGTGGGTTTGAACGTCCCGTAGGGGCTGGCTGCAGGATTGCTAGCGGTTCAGGAAGTGAATCACGACACCGGCCACCCATGTTCCGGCGGCCAGTGAGGCAAAACCAAACTCCACCAAGATGCCCAAGCCAGTGGCCTTGAGCGCAGCAACAGAGGACGAAACGGCCGGGCGCACCTGTTTCTGCCGGGCAAATTCTGACAGAAACAAGCCCACAGCGAATCCCACCAGCAGACCCACCACGGGGATCACAAAGAAGCCCACCACTCCCAGCACCAGACCAACAACCACCGACCCGCCGGGAATGGCGCGCTGCTTCATGGCCCGCCCCGTCAGCACGGCGCTGGAAACCATACCCAAAGCAACAAATAGTACAGCTATGCTAAAAACTATCCAGCCCAGCGGGGAGCCCACCACCAGGGCCCACACCAGTAAGCTGACGCCGATCAGCAGACTGCCGGGGAGCACGGGCACAATGACTCCCGTGGCGCCCACGGCAATGGCCAGGCCGCAAACAATTGTCCATATGATCTGTGCATCCATCCTGCAATAGTGCCACTTGTTGGCGCACCGGCCGCCACGGCAGAGGCTCATTCACAGAAGATATGTTCGTGTAACTATTGCGTTTCTGTAACGGTGGGCGTATTCTGAGGGTATGAGCATTCCGGTGGTTGTCCCCGGAGA
>JBDTQM010000024.1:0-29080 GCA_039932175.1 Specibacter sp. | reverse complement strand
AAATCTGTCACGGGGGAACTCCTGGTTGTGCGGCAAGCCAAGGCCTGGGTGGGCCACGATTGTGAAGATCACTGTACAGGGGCACGGTGCGCGATTAGGGCCGGCTGGGTGGCATCTTTGTGCGCCGGATCAGCTGCTGGTACCAGTGGTAGGAATCCTTGGGGGTGCGCTTCTGGGTTTCGTAGTCAACATGGACCAGGCCGAAGCGCTGGGAGAAGCCCGCGGCCCACTCAAAGTTGTCCAGCAGGGACCAGTGGAAATAGCCCCTGACATCCACCCCGGCATCCATGGCGGCTTTGAGGGCATGCAGGTGCCCGTTGGTGTAGGCGATCCGGCGGGCATCCCGCACCCGGCCTTCACGGCCGGGGCCGTCGTTGATGGCGGCGCCGTTCTCGGTGATGTAGATGGGTGGCAGCCTGAACCCGTAGCGGTCCTTGAAAATGAGCAGCAATTCGGTGAACGCTTCGGGCACCACCGGCCAGTCAAAGTCGGTGCGGGGATGGCCTTCCAACTCACGCAGCGAGAACGGCAGGGACGAGTCAAGGGCGTGGCCGTCAATGAGTGCCGCCCCCTCCGCCACGGGTGCGCCAACCAGTGTGGGGTTGTAGGAATTGATGCCATACCAGTCGATGGGGGTTGAAATGGTGGCCAGGTCGCCGTCGGGGATTGGGGGCAGCAGGGGAGCCAATTCCTCCGGGTAGGTGCCGGTGAGGACGGGGTCGGCAAAATTCCAGTTGGCAATGTTGTCATAGAGCACGGCCGCCTGCAGATCTTCCTGGTGGCCGCTGGCCGGCCAAGTGGCTGCATGGTTGTTGGCGATGCCAATGTTCGCCGCCCCGGCTGAACGCAGTGCTTGAACGGCCAGGCCATGGGCCAGCAGCAGGTGATGTGCCGCGGGCAATGCGTCAAAACCCAGGGAGAGCCCTGGCGCATGAATGCCCGCCCCATAGCCCAGCAGGGTCAAAGAAACCGGTTCGTTGATGGTGATCCAGCGCGGGATCCTGTCGGCAAAATGGTCGCCAACAAGGTGTGCGTAGTCGGCAAAACGGGCAGCAGTGTCCCGGTTGAGCCAGCCGCCGCGCTGTTCAAGCTCCAACGGGGTGTCCCAGTGAAACAAGGTCGGGGTGGGGGCGATGCCCGCCGCCAGCAGGCCGTCCACGAGCTTGTCGTAAAAGCCCAGCCCCACGGCGTTCACCGCACCTCTGCCGCCCGGCTGGACGCGGGACCAGGAGAAGCTGAAACGGTAGGCGTCAACGCCCAGCTCCTGCATCAGTGCCGTGTCCTGCGGGTAGCGGTGGTAGTGGTCGCAGGCGATGTCCCCGGTATCGCCGTTGGCGATCCGGCCAGGCTCCGCCGCAAAGGCGTCCCAGCTCGACGGCCCGCGTCCGCCTTCCCTGACAGCGCCTTCAATTTGGTAGGCGGCGGTGGAAACGCCCCACACAAAATCGCGCGGAAATTGCGGAAACGTGAGCTTGTCCATAGAGACCTTTCATTGACGCCCTTGGGCATGAGCCTCACGGAGGAGGGGCCTCAAGTCAAGGGTTTTGTGACACTGGTGCCTTCCCTACAGATTGAAGCTGGTGCGGATGGCCAGGTGGTCGCTGGAGCCTGCAGCCAGCACCGAATTGGAGGTGGCCTCCATGCCGCGGGCCAGGATGTGGTCCAGCCGGGCGAGCGGCAGGGGCGATGCCGGCCAGGTAAAACCCGCCAGGCCGCCGTCCTGTGCGGGTTCGCTGAGATGTTCCTTGAGAGCGGAAAAGTACGTGTCGGTTGATGCCGCATTGAAGTCGCCCACCGCCATGACCTTCTCGCTCGGGTCTTCGGCTATGGTTTGGGCAAGGGTGGCCAGCATGGTGTCCCTGTCGTCATGGTGCAATGGCCGTGCCGACGCCGCATGGACCACGTAAATGCGCACCAGGCCGCCGGGGGTGTCAAGGTCAGCGGCCAGCGCCCGGTTCCAGCCCAGGCCCAAGCCCTGCGCGGAGGCATTGAGGATGGGGTAGTTGCTCCAAAGCCCCACTGTGCCAATGCGGTAGGCGTACTCGTAGTGGGGGTTCAGCTCGGCGTCAACGGAGTCCCGGGACGCGCCGTCGATCTCCTGCAGGGCAACCACCTGCGCGCCGGTGGCGGCAAGGCTGCCGGCTGATTCGGCTGCCGTGCCCGATTCGGCCTGCAAGTTCTGGCTGACAACCGTCAGGGACGTTTCAGACGGTGCAGGGGCGGAGAACGCCAGGGGAACCATGCCGGGCACAAAGAGCAGCGACCAGGCCACCGCCGGGACAAGAACGGCAATCGCCACCTGTTTGCGGCGCACGGCGATCGCCAACATCCCCAGGACCGGGATGGGGGCGCCAAACCAGAGCAAGCCGGAATCCACCAGCAGTCCCAGCCCGGCGGCGTCCGGAAACCAGGAGTGTGCCAGCAGGACGATGGTGATGGCAAGGGAACCGGCCACCACAAAAACACCCAGAACCGGCCGCGGCCGGACCCGTGGCGGTGGGCTGTGTTGTTCCAAAAGCAATGCCATCGCATCCACGTTGCCACGGGTTTGTGGGCGACAGCTGGGAGGAAGCCGGGTGTTGGAGTTACGGGCCTTGCACTGAGCGGCGGTAGCTGCTGGGGGAGAAGCCCAGGAACCTTTGGAAGTCATTGGCCAAGTGGGCCTGGTCGGCGTAGCCAAGGTCTGCGGCAATCCCGGCCAGGTCCAGGCCCGGATGGGTCCGGACCGTCTCGGCGGCCTCCTGCAGGCGCCGTCGCCGGATCAAGGCGGAGGGACTCAGCCCAACGTACTTTTTGGCCAGCCGCTGCAGGGTTCGCGGCGACACGGCCAGCAGCTGCGCGGCGTCCTCGATCCGAACCACCTCAGGAGAAGACGCGATGGCCTCTGTCATGGCATTGGCCAGCACGGCTTCGGCAGGGACCGCGGGAACGGCGCTAAGTAGCCACGCCGTGAACGCCTCCACTGCATCGCTTCGGCACGTGGCGGGCTCGGCGCCACCCATCGCCGCCACCACTGCCGAATGCAGGGCCGGAAGGTCCACGGCCACCTCCTGGTCGCGCAAACGCGCAGGATCCGTGGTGAATGCGGGAATTGCTGCCGGCCGCAACAGCGCCCCCACTGCCCAGCCCTTGCCAGTGAGGTCGCGGTGTGAGGTGCGGGTGGTTGGGCCGGAGAGCTCCACGGCATGGGGCTGGACCACCAGGTTGGAGGCGGCGAAGGCTATCAACTGTTGGCGGGAGGAGCGGCCGGGATCAATGTCCCACTCGGGCAGCCAAAACCATTGCACCAGGTCCTTGACGGAGTCCGGCGCCGGCAGGCGGTGAAAGGTTGGCAACCGGGTGGGGTACAGGATGCCTTTGAAGCGACTGCTCACCCAAGCGAGTCTACTTTTGCATACTGTCGCGAATCTACAAGCTTATTCTCGTAGCTGGCCGTAGTGTCACATTCATGACTGAAAACAAGAGCCCGGAACTGACAATCGCAGCCGATGGCGCCTTCACCGCCAAGGGGGTGCCGCACGGATTCACGTCGCTGACGCCGTTCCTTGCCATCCCCGGTGCCAAGGACGCGCTCGCATTCTATGAAAAAGTGTTTGGCGCCCGAGCCTTGGGCGTCACCGAGTTCGACGGCGTGGTGGTGCACGCCGAGCTCGACTTTGGCCAGGGCCGCCTGCAAATCGGCGAGCCGAGCCCCAGCTACCATCTGGTTCCATCCCCGGCAGGGGACGATGATTGCTATTCCATGGGTTTCTACTGCCCGGATGTTGACGCGCTGGTGCAGCGGGCGGAAGAGGCCGGGGCAGCCATTCGGGAACCCGTCACCCATTTTGTCTCCGGGGACCGCTTTGCCAGCATCCGCGACCCCTTTGGCGTCCGCTGGTCCATCATGACCCGGGTGGAAGACCTCTCCGAGGCCGAAAGTGCGCAGCGGGTTGCGGACTGGGCCGCGTCACAATAAAAAAGGGCACAAAGAAACCCCGCCAATTCAATGAATTGACGGGGTTTTTTGTGTGCCCTCGGAGGGATTCGAACCCCCGACCTACGGTACCGGAAACCGACGCTCTATCCCCTGAGCTACGAAGGCGCGGCAACCGTGGCTGCCAAAGGGAACGAGAAAGAGCTTAGCAGGTGCAGGGGGACTGTGTGAACCGGGCGACATGATGGCGTGGAACACGTGGCAAACATCATGAATCCGGCGGTCCGGTTGCACTGTCACGGCCTGCAGGCTGGGAGTAACGTTGGGGCAATGGTGAACACATGGTAGGAAAGTTGCGGCCGTCCGCATGGATATTCGCTGCGGCCATTATTTTGACGGCGTCGACGCTCCGATCCGCCGTGACAGTGGTCCCGCCGCTCATTTCCAGCATCAATGACGACCTCCCGCTCAGTGCCACCTCCATCGGCGTCTTGGGCATGCTGCCCACGGCGGCGTTCGGACTTTTCGGCTTCCTGACCCCCTACGTGATCCGCTGGGCATCGCTGGAGAAGCTCATCATCTGCTCCATCCTGGTGGGAATCGTGGGACAGATTGCCCGGGTCATGGCGCCCAACACACAGCTGTTCCTGGTCTTCTCGGTGCTTGCCTTTGGCGGCTTGGGCGCAGGAAATGTGCTCCTGCCGCCGCTGGTCAAGAAGTATTTCCCCGCCAAAATCGGCCTGATGACGGCCCTGTACGTCACCGCGCTCTCCATCGGCACAGCGCTGCCGGCCCAGCTCGCCGTCCCCATCGCCGACGCCACCAACTGGCAGGTTTCCCTGGCCGCGTGGGCCGGAATCAGCACCATCGCGCTGATCCCGTGGCTTGTGGCAGTCATTTCCGTCCGGACGACGGCGAACCCGGCCCCCGCGGCCGCCCAGACTGCCGCTGTGGCCGGGCAGGGCGGCCTGACGATCCATTCATCATCGGCAGGGGCCTCCGCCGGCGGCGCATCCCCGGCCCAGGCGCCGAAAATGAATCTGTGGCGCTCACCCACCGCGTGGGGGCTGACCCTCATGTTTGGCTGCACCTCCCTGAACACGTATGCGTTGTTTGCCTGGCTGCCGTCAATTCTCACCGAGGCCGGCTTGGACAGGGGCCAGGCCGGCTCCATGCTGGCCCTCTTTGCGGCTCTGGGTTTGCCGTTGAGCCTTGCCATCCCGCTCATCGCCGCAAAGATGCGCAACCCCTTCCCGGCCGTTCTGGTGATGCTGGGCTGTTTCATCGTCGGCTACCTGGGTCTGCTGTTGGCACCGGCGTCGGGTACCTGGCTGTGGGTGTCATTGGCCGGTTTGGGCCCCGGAACGTTCCCGCTGTCGCTGCTGCTGATCAACCACCGCACCCGGACCCAGCTTGGTGCCGGGGCGCTCTCAGGATTCAGCCAGGGCATGGGTTACACCTTCGCCTGCACGGGGCCGCTGTTCTTTGGGCTGCTCCACCAGTGGACGGGCTCATGGACGGCGCCGTTCATGTTCTTGTTCGCCACCTTGCTCCTTCTGGGCGCCGGTGCGTGGATCATCTGCCGCCCCAAGATGCTCGAGGACGACTTCGCCCCCGCGGCGCAGCCAGCCAGCCGCTGATTTACCCCGTTCTCGAAGCGCGGGGGCCGTTGCGGACATTCGATGCTGGTCCACCGGCGGCGAATGTCTGCAACGGCCCCCGCAGCCATTTTTGGGCCTGCGGGCGGGCGGATTGGGGGAGGGAACAGGGGGAACCGTACACTTAGAGGCGTGACTCCTGAAGAACTTTCTGCCGCCATTGCCACCTGCCTAAAAGATGCCGTCGACGCCGGTGAACTCACCGTTCCCGTCGAGGCCCTGCCCACGGAAGTCAAGGTGGACCGGCCCAAGAGCCGCGAGCACGGCGACTGGGCAACCAACATTGCCCTTCAGCTGGCCAAGCCGGCCGGCGTTCCGCCGCGCAAAATCGCCGACGTCCTCAGCACCCGCTTGGCACAAATCCCCGGCGTTTCCAAGGTGGACATTGCCGGCCCCGGCTTCCTGAACATCATTTTGGATGCTGCCGCCGCGGGTGAACTGGCCAAGGCAATCGTCGACTCCGGTGAGCGCTTCGGCACCACCACGGCCATGGCCGGCACCAAGATCAACCTGGAATTCGTCTCCGCCAACCCCACCGGCCCCATCCATCTCGGTGGCACCCGCTGGGCAGCCGTGGGCGACTCCCTGGCCCGCATCTTCCAGTCACAGGGCGCCGACGTCACCCGTGAGTATTACTTCAACGACCACGGCAACCAGATCGACAAGTTTGCCCGCTCCCTGCTGGCCAGCGCCAAGGGCGAGCCCGCACCGGAAGACGGCTACGGCGGAGCCTATATCGAGGACATCGCCAAGGAAGTCATGGCGAACAACCCGGACATTCTTGAGTCACAGGATCCGCAGGAAGAGTTCCGCGCCCAGGGCGTGGAGCTCATGTTCGCCGCCATCCGCGCTTCGCTGCACGAGTTCGGCGTGGACTTTGATGTGTACTTCCACGAGAACTCCTTGTTTGAGGACGGCGCCGTGGAGAAGCTCCTTGACCAGCTCAAGGGCTCCGGCAACATGTACCTCAAGGACGGCGCCTGGTGGCTGAACTCCACCGACTACGGCGACGACAAGGACCGTGTGGTCATTAAGAGCGACGGCAACGCAGCCTACATCGCCGGCGACATCGCCTACTTCAAGAACAAGCGCGAGCGCGGCTTTGACCTGTGCATTTACATGCTCGGCGCCGACCACCACGGCTATGTGGCCCGCCTGAAGGCAGCTGCCGCCGCCATGGGTGACGACGCCAACCGCGTTGAGGTCCTCATCGGCCAGATGGTGAACCTGGTCCAGGACGGCAAGCCCGTGCGCATGTCCAAGCGTGCCGGCACGGTTGTCACCATGGAAGACCTCGTGGAGGTTGTTGGCACGGACGCCGCCCGCTACTCGCTGGCCCGTTTCTCCTCCGACTCGAACATTGACATCGACCTGGACGTGCTGACCAAGAAGTCCAACGAGAACCCCGTGTTCTACGTGCAGTACGCCCACGCCCGCACCAGCGCAGTGGGCCGCAACGCCGCAGCAGCAGGGGTGGAGCGCACAGCCTTCGACGCCGCAGCCCTGACCCATGCAACGGAGTCCGAGCTGCTGGCCGTTTTGGGCCAGTACCCGGGCGTGCTCAGTCAGGCTGCCTCCTTCCGCGAGCCGCACCGCGTGGCCCGCCACCTGGAAGTCATTGCCGGCGCCTACCACCGCTGGTACGACGCCTGCCGCGTGACCCCCATGGGCGAGGAAGCCATCACGGATGTGAACCGCACCCGCCTGTGGCTCAACGACGCTGTGGGCCAGGTCCTGGCCAACGGCCTGTCGCTGTTGGGTGTCTCAGCCCCGGAACGGATGTAATCAATGACTGACAAAACTTCATCGGCACAGCGGATTGCCGGCGCCGAGCTGGCCCCCGAATGGCTGCCCGCCGCCGGCGACGTCAATGAGCTAGTGCCGGCCATGTGGGCGCACGACGTCGAACGCGGACAAGGCGGCGAAGTCACCATCAGCGGCATCCCGGTGAGTGACCTCAAAGCCCAGTTTGGCACCCCGTTGTTCGTCATGAGCGAGGACGACTTCCGTGCCCGCGCCAGGACGTTCAAGGATGCCTTTGACCAAGCCTTCAAGGACCTTTGCGGCGGCGTGGACGTGTACTACGCAGGCAAGGCGTTCCTGTCCACCGAGGTGGCCCGCTGGGTTGACTCCGAGGGCCTGCGCCTGGACACCTGCTCCGGCGGCGAACTGGCCGTGGCCAGGCGTGCCGGGCTGTTGGGCGAAAATCTGGGGTTGCATGGCAACAACAAGTCCAGCGCCGAGATCAACCGCGCCCTGGACATGGGCCTGGGCCGCATTGTTGTGGACAGCCTCCATGAGCTGGCCCGCGTGGTGGACATTGCGGCAGCCCGCAACACCCAGGCCAACGTCATGTTGCGTCTGACCCCCGGCGTGCACGCCCACACGCACGAATCCATTGCCACAGCCCACGAGGACCAGAAGTTCGGCCTGAGTTTTATTGCCGAGGATCCAGAAGCCCCCGGCATGAGCGCCGCCGAGGCGGCTGCAAAGCTGGCGGTGGAGTCGGAGAGCATCAACTTCCTGGGCTTCCACGCCCACATCGGCTCGCAGATCTTTGAGGCCGAGGGCTTTGAAATTGCCGCCCGCAAGCTGTTGGCCTTCACCAATGAGATCCAGAACAAGTACGCCATCACACTGCCCGAACTGGACCTGGGCGGCGGCTACGGCATCGCCTACACGGCGGTTGACACCCCGCGACCGGCGGCCGAAGTGGCACAGGCCATGGCCGCCGTCGTGCGCGAAACCTGCGCAGAGCTGGGCATGCGCTGCCCGCGCCTGTCCATCGAGCCCGGCCGGGCCATTGTTGGCAGCACCACCTTCACCCTGTATGAGACCGGCACCCTGAAAACGGTGCAGGTTGAGGTTGCCGGCCGGGAAGATGTGACAGCCCCGCGCCGCTATGTTTCGGTGGACGGCGGCATGAGCGACAACGCCCGTCCGGTGCTTTACGACGCCGATTATTCGGCCGTTGTGGCCAACCGGGCCTCCAGCGCGACTCCAGCTTTGTCCCGAGTGGTGGGCAAACATTGCGAGAGTGGTGACATTGTTGTTAGAGATGTATATCTGCCCAATGACGTGGCGGCCGGTGATCTGCTTGCAGTTCCCGGAACGGGCGCGTACTGCTGGGCGTTGGCCAGCAACTATAACTATGTGCCCCGTCCGCCCGTCGTTGCCGTTAAAAACGGCACCGCACGCTTGATTGTGCGGGGCGAAACCGAAGATGATTTGCTGGCACGCGATTTAGGGGCCTAGAGAGACTTTGACAGAGCGCAACACCGTGGACACTGATGTGTCCGCCAATATCAAGACCCTGAAAGTGGCGCTCCTTGGAGCCGGGAATGTGGGCTCGCAAGTTGCCCGCATTTTGCTGGACGACGCCGATGCCCTGGCTGCCCGCACGGGTGCCCGTTTGGAGCTGGTCGGCATTGCAGTGCGGAACGTTGACGCGCCCCGTGAGGTTGAGCTGCCCCGCGCGCTCTTCACCACCGACGCTTCGGCGCTGGTGCGTGGGGCCGACATTGTCATCGAGCTCATGGGCGGCCTGGAGCCGGCCCGCACGCTGATTCTGGAAGCCATTGAGCACGGTGCAACAGTTGTCACAGGCAACAAGGCGCTGCTGGCAGTGGACGGGCCCAGCCTGTATGAGAAGGCCGACGCCGCAGGCGTGCAGCTTTCCTTCGAGGCTGCCGTGGCCGGCGCCATCCCCATTCTGCGCCCCATCAATGACAGCCTGGCCGGGGACAAGATCACCCGCATCATGGGCATTGTCAACGGCACCACCAACTACATCCTGGACGCCATGGATTCCACCGGCGCGCAGTTTGCCGATGCCTTGGCCGAGGCCACCAGACTGGGCTACGCGGAGGCTGACCCCACAGCTGACATCGAGGGCCACGACGCCGCCGCCAAGGGAGCCATTTTGGCGTCACTGGCCTTCCACACCCGCTTTGCGCTGGAAGACGTGGACTGCCAGGGCATCACCGAAGTGACGGCGGCGGACATCGCAGCGGCCAAGGATGCCGGCTACGTCATCAAGCTGTTGGCGATTGCCGAAAAGCTTGGCAACGGCGTCAGCGTGCGGGTGCACCCCACCTTGATTCCGCGTGAGCACCCGCTCGGGGCCGTGCGCGGGGCCTTCAATGCTGTCTTTGTTGAGGCTGAATCCGCCGGCGAATTAATGTTCTACGGCCGTGGCGCCGGTGGTTCCCCCACCGCATCAGCCGTCATGGGCGATGTTGTCTCGGCCGCACGCCGCATGGTCCTGGGCGGCCCCGGCCGCACCGAATCCACCATTGAGGTGCTGCCGGTGCTCCCCATCGACGCCGTCACCACCCAGTACTACATTGGCCTGGACGCGGCAGACCAACCCGGTGTGCTGGCGAAGATTTCAGCGCTCTTTGCCGAGCACGGGGTCTCGATTGAGACCATGCGGCAAACAGTGCACCGTGAACGCGATGAAAATGACGGGCCCGGCACAGCTGAGCTGCGCATCGTCACACACCGCGCCAGCGAGGCTGCCCTGTCAGCCACCGTTGAGGCCATCAAGGGTCTTGACATCATTAATTCCGTAACAAGTGTCTTGAGGGTGGAGGGAGTCTAATGGCTCACCAGTGGCGCGGAGTAGTCCGCGAATATGCAGAGCGTTTGCCGGTCACGGCAGAAACCAGGATCATCACGTTGGGTGAAGGTGGCACACCGTTGGTGTTCGCCCGGCACCTTTCCGAGCTGACCGGTTCCAAGGTTTACCTGAAGGTCGAGGGCATGAACCCCACCGGTTCCTTCAAGGACCGCGGCATGACCATGGCCATGACGGCAGCCGTGGCAGCCGGCGCCAAGGCAGTGGTGTGTGCTTCCACCGGAAACACCTCGGCATCCGCGGCAGCCTATGCCAAGGCTGCCGGGCTCACCTGCGCTGTGTTGGTGCCCGAAGGCAAAATCTCCATGGGCAAGCTCAGCCAGGCCGTGGCGCACGGTGCCACCATCTTGCAGGTTGACGGCAACTTCGACAACTGCCTGGATGTGGCCCGCAAGTTGGCCGATTCCTACCCCGTGTTCCTGGTGAACTCGGTCAACCCTGCACGCATTGAAGGCCAGAAGACTGGTGCCTTTGAAGTGGTTGACGCCTTGGGCGACGCACCTGACTACCATGTGCTTCCCGTTGGCAACGCAGGCAACATCAGCGCCTACTGGAGGGGCTACCGCGAATACTGCGCACCGTACGAGTCCGCTGAAAACGGTACGCTGCCTGCAGTCTCCACACACACCCCCATCATGTGGGGCTTCCAGGCAGCGGGCGCCGCGCCGTTCGTGGCCGGCCACCCCATCACGGAGCCGGACACCATTGCCACGGCCATCCGCATTGGCAACCCGGCATCCTGGGACATGGCCATTGCGGCCCGGGACGAGTCAGGCGGAGTCATCGAGGCTGTGACGGATGAAGAAATCCTTGCCGCCCACCGCTGGCTCTCAGCCAAGGAGGGCGTCTTTGTGGAGCCAGGTTCGGCAGCCGGTGTTGCCGGCCTGATCAAGAAGCACGCCGCAGGCGAGGTTCCCACGGGCAAGACCTTTGTCATCACCGTCACCGGACACGGTTTAAAGGATCCCGACTGGGCCCTGAAGAACGCCGACGGCAGCGCGGCCGAGCCCAAGTCGGTGCCTTTTGACGTGGTCACAGTTGCCACCGCACTGGGCCTGACGGACTAGCAGCACACCATCATGACAGGGCTCACCATGACATCCCCGCTTCTGAAAAATCCCGTAGTGGGGGCCACGGCCACCGTGCGCGTCCCCGGCACCAGCGCAAATCTTGGCCCCGGCTTTGATTCCCTGGGCCTGGCCGTTTCCCTTTACGACACCCTGAGCATCACCGTGTTGGAAACGCCGGAGCTGGAGTTTGAACTAAGCGGGGAAGGGGTTGAGTTCCTGCCCCGGGATGCCAGCCACCTGGTGGTTGAGACCTTGGACATTGCCTGGGAACGTCTGGGCTACGGCCGTGTGGGAGTGCGGGTTGCAGCGAGCAACGTACTCCCGCACGGCCGCGGCCTGGGCTCCTCTGCATCCGCCATCGTGGCAGCCATCATGGCCGCCAATGCCCTGGTTGCCCCGGCTGACCGGCAGGACGATGCATGGGTTTTGCAACTGGCCTCCGAGCTTGAAGGCCACCCGGACAACGTGGCCCCTGCCATCTACGGTGCCGTTGCAGTCTCGTGGCAGGAAGGTGCCGGGTTTGCCAGCGCCAAGGTGACCCCGGACGCCCGGGTCATTCCCGTGGCCGCCATTCCCGATGTCGAATTGAAGACAGAACGTGCCCGCGGCATGCTGCCGGCCACTGTGCCCCATGCGGATGCGGCAGCGAATTCTGGCCGGTCAGCGCTGCTGATGCACGCCTTGAGCACTGAACCGCAGCTTTTGCTCGCCGGCACACGGGACTACTTGCACCAGGACTACCGTGCAGAGGCCATGCCCGGCAGCGCCGCGCTGGTGGCGCACTTGCGTGCAGAAGGCCACGCCGCCTTCATTTCCGGGGCCGGACCGACTGTCATGACACTGGCCAATGGCGTTGAAGAAGCTGAACTGGTGGTGCGCCGGATCACCGAACTGGGCACAAACGCAGCCATTCCGGCGATTTCGGGCGTGTCTTGGCGTGTTCTTCGGCTGCAGGTCGACCTCGAAGGTGCTAAAGTGGAAGTGCATCCCAGCTCATAAACACCTTCCTCACTCAGCTCTTAGTTGGCTGTTGCGGAAATGAAATAGGTTTATGCGCCTTTGATGCCGCTCTTACGGCCCGGTCTATCTTGCGCGGTGCCTGCTGGATTGAGCTTTCGGCAGCCGCCAAAGCGGTCCGGAGAGTCACACCATTTGAGATTTGATTCAAAGAGTGCATTTCACCATTCCAATTCACCCCAATTTTGTGGGGAAGCGGAGTGGAACCTCAGATTTTTCCCTGTGAGCCTGTGCGGCAACAACAGAGGAATCTGACACTAATCATCGCGGCCCCAACAATTGGGCCCGCCATCGAGGGGGAAGGATCCTTCGTGACCGAAACCATTACTTCAGCCGCTGCTCCGGCAGCTGCTGATGCGGACACTACAACGCACGCACCTGCCAAGTCCGCCGGACTTGCCGGATTGAAGCTTGCACAGTTGCAGGTTTTGGCTGGCCAGTTAGGCATCACTGGCGGTTCCAGGATGCGCAAGGGCGATCTTGTTGAAGCCATTTCAGCACACCAGCGCGGCTCATCCGTTGCCGACCGCCAGAGCCGCAGTGCAAAGGCTCCCGCCGAGTCTGCACCGGCCAAGACAGCCGAGCCCGCTGCCGAGAACAAGCCAGCAGCCGAGCCCAGCACCGGCGCAACTGAAGCATCCGAGCGTCCGGCCCGCGGCCGCGGCCGCACCCGCCGCGCTGCCAGCAGCGACGGCATCATCACCGCCGACGCCGACGCCCAAACCGGCGCAGCCGCCCAGGCTCCGGCCGCCGTCGAGCCTGCCGAGGCCGACGCCCCCGCAGCGGCCGAGGCCGACGGCGAAAACCGCCGCCCCACGCGCACCCGCAACCGCCGTGCACAAGGTGGCGGACGCCAGCCAGATGGCGCCACGGAGGCCCCGGCCGCCGTCGAATCCGCTCCTGCCGAGTCAAGCGAAGCCGTTGCAGCTGACACTGCCGCGGGCGACAACGCTGACGGCAACCAGCGCAACCAGCGCAACCAGCGCAACAACAACGATCGCAACCAGCGCAGCGCCGGTGACCGCAACGCCACCGAGCGCAGCACCACCGAGCGCGTGGCCGGCGACCGCAACGCAGGCACCAACGACGATGAAGACGGCTCGCGCAATAACCGCAACCGCCGCAATCGCCGTGACCGCAATGCCAACGAGTCCTCCGAGCGCAACGACCGCAACGATCGCAACGGCAACAACAGCCGCAACGACCGCAACGATCGCAATGACCGTTTCCGTGACCGCAACGAGCGCCGCCGCGGCCGCAACGCCGGTCCGGACTTTGACGACACCGAGGTCACCGAGGACGACGTGCTGCTGCCCGTTGCCGGCATCTTGGACATCCTGGAAAACTACGCCTTTGTGCGCACCTCCGGCTACTTGCCCGGCTCCAACGATGTTTATGTTTCGCTGTCACAGGTCAAGAAGTACAACCTGCGCAAGGGTGACGCAGTGGTGGGTGCCATCCGTGCACCGCGCGAAGGCGAAGACCGCAGCCAGGCCCAGACTGCCCGCCAGAAGTTCAACGCCCTGGTGCGCGTCACAAGCGTCAATGGCAAGAACCCGGACGAGCTCAAGGACCGTGTTGAGTTCTCCAAGCTGGTTCCGCTGTACCCCTCCGAGCGCCTGCGACTGGAGACCGATCCCAAGAAGATCGGCCCCCGCGTCATCGACCTGGTGGCACCCATCGGCAAGGGCCAGCGCGGCTTGATCGTGTCCCCGCCCAAGGCCGGCAAGACCCTGATCCTGCAGTCGATTGCCAACGCCATCACCATCAACAATCCTGAGGTTCACCTCATGATGGTTCTTGTTGACGAACGCCCCGAAGAAGTCACCGACATGCAGCGCACCGTCAAGGGTGAGGTTATTGCCTCCACCTTCGACCGCCCCGCCGATGACCACACCCAGGTTGCCGAGCTCTCCATTGAGCGCGCCAAGCGCCTGGTGGAAATGGGCATGGACGTTGTTGTTCTCCTGGACTCCATGACCCGATTGGGCCGTGCCTACAACAACTCCGCCCCGTCCTCCGGACGCATCCTCTCCGGTGGTGTGGATTCAGCCGCGCTGTACCCGCCCAAGCGTTTCTTTGGTGCTGCCCGCAACATTGAAAACGGCGGCTCATTGACCATCTTGGCCACGGCACTGGTGGAAACCGGTTCCAAGGCTGATGAGGTCATCTTCGAGGAGTTCAAGGGCACCGGCAACATGGAGCTCCGCCTGTCCCGCCAGCTGGCTGACAAGCGCATCTTCCCGGCCGTTGACGTCAACGCCTCCGGTACCCGCCGTGAAGAAAACCTGCTCTCCCCGGAAGAGGTCAAGATCATGTGGCGCCTGCGCCGCGTGCTCTCCGGCCTGGAAATGCAGCAGTCGCTTGAACTGCTCACCTCCAAGATCCGTGAAACAGGCTCCAACGTCGAGTTCCTCATGCAGATCCAGAAGACAACCCTGGGCTCCAAGGCCGAACAAGACAAATAGCTAGAGTAACGAAACCGCCTCTGTTGTGAAGGGGCCCCGCCCGTTTCGCGGGCGCCCGGAAGGGAGCAGGCGTGCTCCCGGGGCCCCTTCACAACGACGGCGGTTTCGTGCGTTAACAGCTTTCCGTGACGGCGCCGCCAGCGCATCATCTTGAAGTTATTAGACTTGACTTACGTCGAGAGAGGTTTTGAAATGTTTGAATCAATCCATGGGTTGCTGGATGAGCATGCCGAGTTGCAGATGCGTCTGAGCGAGCCCGAGGTGCATACTGACCAGTCGCTGGCACGCAAGCTCGGCCGCCGCTATGCGGAACTGAGCAATGTGGTGGAAGGCTACCACCAGGTTGAAACAATCAGCGATGACCTCGAAGCTGCCAAGGAAATGGCCGCCGAGGATGCAGAGTTTGCTGCGGAGGTGCCTGTTCTGGAGGAGCAGCTGGCCGCCGCCCAGGAGAAGCTGCGCCGCCTGTTGATCCCGCGCGATCCGGACGACGCCCGTGATGTGATCCTTGAAGTCAAGGCCGGTGAGGGGGGCGATGAGGCTGCGCTGTTCGCTGCCGATCTGGTGCGCATGTATACCCGCTACGCGGAAAATCGTGGCTGGAAGACGGAAATCATCTCCGCCACCCATTCGGATCTTGGCGGCTACAAGGACATTTCCATCGCCGTGAAGGGCCGCTCCAACGACCCAGCAGAAGGCGTCTTTGCCCGCTTGAAGTTTGAGGGCGGCGTGCACCGCGTGCAGCGCGTGCCGGCCACCGAGTCCCAAGGACGCATCCACACCTCAGCGGCCGGTGTCCTGGTGCTGCCGGAAGTTGATGAGCCCGAGGAAGTGGACATCAACCAAAACGACCTCAAGATTGACGTTTACCGTTCCTCGGGCCCCGGCGGCCAGTCGGTCAACACCACCGACTCCGCTGTGCGCATCACCCACTTGCCCACGGGCATTGTGGTGGCCATGCAGAACGAGAAGTCCCAGCTGCAAAACCGTGAAGCCGGCATGCGCGTGCTGCGTGCCCGCATCCTGGCCCACCAGCAGGCCATCATCGACGCCGAGAACTCGGCCGTGCGCAAGTCACAGATCCGCACCATGGACCGTTCCGAGCGCATCCGCACCTACAACTACCCGGAAAACCGGATCGCGGACCACCGCACCGGATACAAGGCCTACAATCTTGACGCCGTCATGAACGGCGACCTGGAGGCTGTTGTCCAGTCCGCCATTGTGATGGACGAGCAAGCCCGTTTGGATGCCCTGGGTGACCAGTAGCCTTTCCGATGCCGTTGCGGGTGCGACGGCGGACCTTGCGGCCGCCGGTGTGCCCTCACCGGCGGTGGATGCCCAGCTTTTGGCTGCGCACCTTCTAGGTGTGAGCCGGGGCGAGGTGGCCGCCATGTTATTTGGCACAGCTGTGGCACCTGCCGGTTATGCGGAGTTGGTGGCGCGTCGTGCCGCGCGCGAACCCCTGCAACACATCACCGGGGTCGCGTACTTTAGGCACCTTGAACTGGCTGTGGGCAAGGGTGTGTTTGTTCCGCGGCCGGAGACGGAATCCGTGGTTCAGTTGGCCCTCGACGTATTGGCACAGTTGCGCCAGGAACGTGGTGCCGAGGCTGAACTTCTCGCCGTGGATCTTGGCACGGGTTCCGGTGCCATTGCCGGGGCGATGGCCACGGAGGCGGCCGGAACCTGCGTTTACGCCGTGGAGCTCAGCGATGACGCCTACCCGTGGGCCGCGAAGAACCTGGCCAACACCGGCGCCACGTTGGTCCACGGCGACATGCGCGATGCGCTGGGTGAATTGAATGGAACAGTTGACGTGGTTGTCTCCAACCCGCCGTACATTCCGGCCGATGCCATTCCGCGAGACCTGGAAGTGCGGCTGCACGATCCGCACATGGCCCTCTATGGCGGGGGAGCTGACGGCATGGAAATGCCCAAGGCTGCCCTGGCCACGGCAGCGCGGCTTTTGCGCCCCGGCGGGTTCTTCGTCATGGAGCATGCAGAGGTGCAGGCGGAACACATGGCGGAGCTTTTTGAGCTGAGCGGACATTGGGACAATGTGCGCACACACCTGGATTTGACCGGGCGTGACAGGGCAACCAGCGGCTTCCGCCGCCAGATTGTTGCGCTCTAACTTCATGATTGGCTGTGCGCGTTCAAATCTATTGGCGCCGTGATGAAAGAATGAAACTGTGAGTACCACTTCTTATAACTGCACCAATGATGCCCAGCGTGCCGAGGGCCTGGCCCACGCACAGAAGGCCATTGCCGCCAAGCAGGTTGTTGTCATGCCCACGGACACCGTGTACGGCGTGGCCGCAGACGCGTTCTCGCCCCAGGCGGTGGCCACCTTGCTGGCTGCCAAGGGCCGCGGGCGCAACATGCCGCCGCCGGTGTTGATACCGCGCATCGGCACCATGGAAGGGCTGGCCACGGAGATTCCCGACGACGCCCGGAAGCTGGCCGAGAAGTACTGGCCCGGTCCCTTGACCTTGATTTTCCACGCCCAGCCGTCCTTGACCTGGGACTTGGGGGACACGGTGGGAACCGTGGCGCTGCGTGTGCCTGATGACCAGCTGGCACTTGACCTGCTGACCCTGACCGGCCCCCTTGCCGTCTCCAGCGCCAACCGGACGGGGCAGCCGGCGGCACAGACGGCCTCCGAGGCCCGTGTGCAGCTGGCTGAATCCGTCGAGGTGTATTTGGAAGGCGGCTTCCGCCCGCTGGAGGGAACCGACCCCACGCCCTCAACCATTGTTGACGCCACAGGCCTGCGCCTGCGCGTGGTCCGTGAGGGCGCCATTTCCCTTGAGGACATTCAAAAGATTGTGCCCAGCGCATTGGGCTCCGAGCCGGAACCGGAAATGTGGTCCCCGCAGAGCCTTGCCAAGGACGAAACGGCTGAAACCGAAGGCCCCGACACCGAGACGGCCGAAACGGAAACGGTTGAAGCAACTGATGAGGCTGCGGCTGCCGCCGAAACTGCGGAAACTCCTGCAACGACTGTGGATCTGGGCAAGAAGGAGCCGGAAACGACGGTTTAGGCACCACCCCATGCGCTGACTGGACAGATAATGCCGCCTTGTCGCTGGCGAAGTGACATTATCTGTCCAGTCAGCGTTGTGTTTCCTCAGCCGAGCTGGACGTGGTCACCCCATTCGGCTTCCGGCCCGTCCTGGCCCCCGCCCAGCGATTCCCACATGGCAAGGTGGGCCATGAAGTGTTCGGGTGCGGCGCCGTGCCAATGCCAATTGCCCGGTGGAGTGTAGACGGTGTCGCCCTGGCGCATTTCAATGATCTCTCCGCCGCGGGACTGGACAAGCCCCGTCCCGTCAGTGACATGGAGCGTCTGGCCGTTGGCATGGCGGTGCCATGCTGTTCGGGCGCCCGGAGCGAAGCGCACAAGGGTTACGCGCAGCCGGGACGGGGCCTCGCCGGCAGCGATAACATCGTAGTGAACGTCGCCGCTAAACATCTCGGCGGGCCCCTTGGCGGTCGGAGTCTTGGGTAACAGGTGCATTCTTGGTCCTTGCTCGGAGGGAACTTGCGGACCTTTCGAGCTTGGTCCAAGGGCACAACCGTATGTCGGGACTGTGAATTGTGGCAGGCACTGTTGGGACCCGTAAGAGCAGGGACTCCCTGGTGGGTCAGGCTAGTGGGTCAGGCTGGAGGGTCAGGCTGACTCCTTCCAGCACTGCGCGGATGCGCGCAGCGGGGACCAGCCCCACCGCTTCGGCCCAGCCTGGTGTTTGCTTCTGGCCCAGCCACATGAGTTCCACGCGGCGAAGGGGACCGTGCAGGCGTTCGCCCACGACCCTTGACACAAAATATCCTGACGCCAGAACGGGCCGGCACAGCCATGCGGGAATCACCATGGGTGGCTGACCGCCGGCGGCGGCCAGTACGTCCGTCACGGTCAGCCCTTCCCAGGGCTGCAGGACAAGTGCCGGAACCGGTCCGGGGAATGCCCCTGTCTCCACCACAAACCACGCCAAGGCGTCAATGGAACTAACAGGCGTTGGGGCGGTTCCGGGAGAGGCAACCGAGGCAAGCGGGGATGCTGCAATTTTTGCCAGTGACAAGGTGGTGGCCCGGCTGGGCCCCTGGACGGAGGTGGCCCGAATGGTCACCACGTTCACGCCCTGCCCAGTGGGTGGAACCTGGCCGCCGGTCAAGACTTCCAACACTTCCTCCCCAAGTGCCTTGGACCGTGAATACGCCGAGAAGGGTGAACGACTGGGCGTTTCATCGATGACGCGGCGGTGCCCCTGCACCGAGGCGCTGCTCAGGTGCACCACGCGGCCCACCCCGGCGGCTTGTGCTGCCAGGGCAATGAGCGCAGGCAGGAGAGCGTTGGCGCCTGTCAGGGACGGGGATTCGGCGTCGCCCGGGGTGGCCAGCCCTGCGGCGTTGACCACCACGTCCACGCCGGCAAATGCGTCAAGCAGCGCGGCATGGGCATCAGCTTCAGGGCCTGCCTTGGCCGCAGTGGCGGCAATGCGGGCCTGCTGTGCCAGATCCTGCGCAGTTGTTGCAGCGCTGTGCAGCCGCGGTGCGCCCAAGGTGGCCACGTCCAGGCCCCGGCCGCGGAGTTCGGCAGCCACGGCATTGCCCACAAAGCCCGAGGCTCCCACCACCAGCCAGCGCAGCCCCGTTGCATCACTGCCCATGGGAGTTTACCGCTCCGCCGGAGGTGCCATGCTCAAGTGCGGGCATCGGCTCAAAGTCGGTGGCAGCAAGAATCCTCCTGGACTCCAACCAGCCTTTCCAAAGTTTGCCGCCGCCGCGCAGGGTGCGCTCGACGGCCACGAGCCGCAGGATCTCCTTGGCGGCTGTCAGCGCCGTGCCCAGTGCGAAGCCAACGGGGTTGTAACTGCCGTGGACGCGCAGATATTGCCCCACCAGCCCCCGATTGCGCATGACGTAGTAGCGGCTCAGATCGGAGGAGTCATTGAGGTGCCGGATGCCCAGGTCCATGCTGCGCTGGGCCCGTGCCTTGTGCAGCACAAACTCGTTGACGTACCGCACGGGCCGCTGGAGCGAGATCAACCAGCCATAGGTGGTGTCATCCCAGTTCAGGAAGAAGCGGGGGTCGGGCAGGCCAACGGCCCGGACGGCATCGGCATGCACCAGCATGCCCTCAAAGCAGCCCACATTGGTGGCAAATTCGTCGGAGTCCGCAAAAACGTCCCCGCGCACGGGCAGCGGGAAACCCAGGAACGTGCTGAAGTCGTTTTGCCAGTAAAACGGCGCCCCCGCTGCGTCGTAGCGCCGCCCAATGATGGCGTCGTATTTCTCCATCCACGGCGCAAAGGCGCCCACCGCCCCGGGAACTGTTGTGACGTCGTCGTCCATGAGCCACATCCACTGGGCGCCTTCGGCCAGGGCACGATCCAGGCCGGCGGAGAATCCGCCCGCCCCGCCTGAATTGACGGCAAGCTCGTGATGGATCACCGCGATGGGGCAGGGCAGGGCGGCAAACTGCGCCCGGGCCGCCCCGATCACCGAAGCAGTGGTGTCGGTGCTGGCATTGTTGACAACAATCACGGCGTCCGGGGCGGGATCCAGTGCGGCAATCGAGGACAGCAGGTCGGCAAGGTAGTCGGCACGGTTAAACGTGGTGATGACAATGTAAAACTGCTTCTGCCGGCTCAAACTCAAAACTTCTGGTCCTTCATGGGACCAAATTTTGCTCCGCGCAGCCCGGCCCCGTAGGTGGCGGCCCATTTGAGCAGGCCCTTGATGTCACCCTTTTTCAGGAAGAACAAGGGGTAGCCCACGGCGTCGGCCACGAAAGAGCGCACGCGGAGGTGCTTGCGGGTGAGGAAGCCGCGGTTGCGGTAGTAGTAAAAGCGCTTGAAGGGTGTTTCCGGCACCAGCACGTGCAGGCGGTCGCCCAGGACTTCCTGAACTTCGCCCCAACCAGCCGGGTGCGTCAGGGCAACGGAGGTGACGGTGCCAAACTTGACCTTGGCTTGGCGCAGGCGCAGCATGAAGTCTGTTTCGTCTCCGCGGATGAACAGGCGCAGGTCGGGCAGGCCCACCTTGAAGAAGACGTCCGTGCGGATCAGGGCGCCGTTGAAGAACTGGCCAACATTGTCAATGAAACCCAGGGGCTCAACCACCGCGCGGTCATGCGTCAGGTGGCCGTCAATGCGGAACGGAAATGACAGCTTGGCGGGCTCACCGGGGGCCACAATCAAGGGCACCACAACGTCCAGGCCCCGGGACTTGGCGGCGGCCAGCAACGTGGCCAGGCATGCGGGATCTTCGGGATGGGCGTCGTCGTCCATGATCCACACCCAATCGGCACCGGAGGCGATCGCGTTCAGGATGGCCAGCGAGAACCCGCCGGCACCGCCCAGGTTGGCCAGGGAGCGAACATAGCTGACCTCTGCGTCAGCCTCCGCGGCGATGTGGCCCACTGCTTGGGTGCCTGAATCAACCAGGGCGATGGCGTGGGGCGTATGGGTTTGCTGTGAAAGGGCGCCCAACAATGTGCGTACGTCCTCGGGCCTGTCAAAAGTGACGGCAGCGACGGCTACGGTATCGGTCAAGGATGGTCCTCTCGGGCGGTGCCAGCGGCGATGCGCGGCATCCGGCACGGCTAAACAGTGAGTAATCAACGGAAGGGATTACTATTCTTGTGTAGCCTCCACTTTAGTACAGCCATCATCTTGTGAACTGTTGCGCCGTGGACCACACGGCCTTAGTACGCAACAACCGGGCAGAATACGGAAATACGAATCACGTTGAATACCTCCAGCACACAGGCAGGCGGGAAACCCGCAGCCACTTCCGGAGACGGGGAACGCAAGCCGCGTTTGTGGCTTTGGTCACAGGCTGTTCTGGATTCACTGGCATGGGTGGTGGCCCTCTTTTTGGCTGTCCTGCTCCGCTATGAGCTGGACATAGGCCTCATAAACTTTGTTGGCTTGACTGTGCTGATGGCAGTTGCCGTTGCCACGCAGCTGATTGCCGGATGGTACATGGCCCTGTACCGGGGCCGGTACACCTTTGGCAGCATCCAAGAGGCCCGTGTGCTCATTGCGGTGACCTTGATAGTGGGGGTTGTCACGAGTGTTGTTTTGTCACTCTTGATCAATGAGCTCCATGTGGCCCGTTCCGTGGCCATCATTGCCTTCCCGTTCGCGGCCCTGTCCATGGCCGCCGTGCGGTATGCGAAGCGGCTCTATGTCGAAGGAAAGCCGATCTTTGGCGAGGAAGCCCAGCGGACACTGATTTACGGGGCCGGTTTTCTTGGCAACTCGCTGGTTAACCGCATGGTCCAGGACCCGGAATCGCCCTACGTTCCCGTGGGCCTCATTGACGATGATTCCGCCAAGAAGCATCTGCGGCTCAGCTCGGTGGGCGTCCTGGGTGGCGGGCGGGAGCTCCCGGACATCATCAGGCGCACCAAGTCCACTGTTGTGGTCCTTGCCGTGGCACACATCAGTGCCAAGCGGATCCGCGAAATTTCAGATAGTGTGGCGGGCCTGGGCGTGAAGGTCCTGGTGCTCCCGCCGCTCCAGGAGATGCTCAGCAGCAACAGCAACAGGGACCACAAGGGCGGGTTGACCGACTTCCGGGAAATTGACGTGGCCGACCTCATTGGCCGTACGCCAGTGGAAACCCAGGTGGAGGAGATTGCAGGCTACATCAAGGGCAAGCGGGTGCTCGTCACGGGCGCCGGCGGCTCCATCGGCTCCGAACTGTGCCGGCAGCTGCACGGTTTTGCGCCGGCCGAACTCATGATGCTGGACCGTGACGAATCCGGTCTCCAACAGACGCAGCTTTCCATTGAGGGCCACGGCCTGCTGCAGGACGCCAACATTGTGCTTGCGGACATTCGGGACGCCGAGTCCCTCAACGAGATTTTTGCCCAACGCCGTCCCGAAGTTGTCTTTCACGCGGCAGCCCTCAAACACGCGCCGCTGCTGCAGATGTATCCCAAGGAAGGCTGGAAGACCAACGTCCTGGGCTCCCTGAACGTCCTCCAGGCCGCCCGCAGCGTTGATGTGGAGACGTTTGTGAACGTTTCCACCGACAAGGCGGCCAGCCCCACCACGGCCCTGGGTCATTCCAAGCGTGCAGCCGAGAAGCTTACGGCCTGGATGGCGGGGGAGACCGGCAAGCGCTATGTGTCTGTCCGCTTTGGCAATGTGATTGGCAGCCGCGGCTCCATGCTGCCGTTGTTCACGGACCAGATCAACAATGGCGGTCCCGTGACTGTCACCCACCCGGACATCACCCGGTTCTTCATGACCATCCCGGAAGCCTGTCAGCTGGTCATCCAGGCAGGCGCCATCGGCCACGGCGGTGACGTGCTGATCCTGGACATGGGCGAGCCCGTGCGCATCATGGATGTTGCCGAACGCATGATCGCCATGTCGGGGCGGGACATCAAAATCAAGATCACCGGCCTGCGCCCCTCGGAGAAACTCCACGAACAGTTGACGGGTGAGGATGAGGTGCAGGATCCCGACGGGCACAAAAAGATTTCCCACACCCAGGCGCGCCCCCTGAGCCCTGACGAGCTGGATTTGGAATTGTGGCTGCAGCGGTGCCGTGACGAGGCGGGCGATGATGCCCCCAGCATCGATGACTCCGACGGCGACGTCGCGGCGGGAGCGTAATGGAACTCTGGGCTTTCCTCACAGTTGGCGCCGTGGCGCTGGTCCTGGCCCTGCTTTTGCCGGTGGTGGTTCGCCCGCTCCTGGCCAGGGCCGGTGTCCTTGACGTCCCGAATGCGCGCTCCTCGCACCAAATTCCCACCATTCGCGGCATGGGAATTACGACGGCGGTCGCGTTGCCTGCCGCCGTGCTGGTGGCAATCTTCCTTCCCCAGTCGGGAAATGCCCGCCAGGGCGCCCTGACACTTGTGGTGATCCTTGCCCTCATGCTGGCCGCGGCAACCATTGGTTGGCTGGAGGATATTCGGGGCCTGCGCGTGGGTGTCCGTGCCGGTTTGCAGCTGCTGGTGGGCGCCTTGGCAACAGCCGCCGTGGCCATCATCGATCCGGGCCAGCAACAGCTGTGGCTCATTCCTGCCGGAGCCATTGCGGTGGCAGCGTACATCAACGTTGCCAACTTCATGGATGGCGTCAACGGCATTTCCGGCATGCACGGCCTGCTGGTGGGAGGGCTGTATGCCTACGCCGGCTACGCAACGGACCACGCCTGGCTTGTCTATGTGGGCATTGCCATCGCCATGGCATATGCCGGCTTCCTGCCCTGGAACCTGGGCCGGAACAATGTGTTTTTGGGCGATGTTGGCAGCTACCTGCTCGGGGCCTCCATAGCTGTCACGGCCATGTGCGCTTTCCTTGCAGGCATTCCGGTGGAGTACATTTTCTCCCCCGTGCTGATTTACCTCACGGACACTTTCGTGACGTTGCTGCGCCGGCTCCTGGCGGGGGAACGCTGGTATGCGGCGCACCGTCAGCACGTGTACCAGCGCCTGACCATCGTTGGCCTGAGCCATCGCGGCGCCACAGCTGTGGTGTCCCTGGCAACCTTGCTGGTGAGCCTGTTGGGCATAGCGGCAGCCCAGGGCGGGGAAACAGCCCAGCTCATAGCCACTGGTGCCGGATTCCTGATTGTGCTGGCGTACTTGCGCTCCCCAACACTGTTTCAGCGCTACCTTCGACGGCGTGCCAAACTCACCGGCTAAACTTGGGGAAGCCCGCGTCGTCATGAACTTCTATCTCGTGTAGAATTCCCTGTGGTGACAATCGCCTTGCCAGACCTTGAAAAACGTCACATAAGTGCACAATAACTTCTTTTCTTTCCCCAATTTTTGGAGTTCCCATGAAGGACAAAAGCGCCCAACACAGCGCTGAGAGTGGTCATGTTGTGGCCTCCGGTCCCACTGCGAGCCCCAGCTTGAACATCCTGAAGAGATGTCTGGCGGTTGGGGGAATGGCGCTGGTGGTCATGGTGGTTGTGGCGTTCTTCTTCACGGACAGGGACGGCGTGCTGAGCGTGCTGTTTGGTTCGGTGTTGGTGATGGCCTTCTTTGGGCTCAGCCTGCTG
Source organism: Specibacter sp. (assembly GCA_039932175.1). Taxonomy (GTDB): domain Bacteria; phylum Actinomycetota; class Actinomycetes; order Actinomycetales; family Micrococcaceae; genus Specibacter. Next base: position 4,274 of record JBDTQM010000024.1, on the reverse strand, counting down.
GTGGGCCACCTGGTCAGCAAGAAGATGCCGTCGGCTGTCATGGGCGTCTTTGTCATGACGTACTTCGTCAAGGTCGTGGGATTTGCCGCTGTGCTTTTTGCCCTCGGCACCCCCACCTGGCTGAACAAGCCCTGGTTCGCGGCTGCCGCCGTCGTCAGCGTCTTGTTGTGGCAGGCCACGGAAGTGGTCATCTTCAGCAAGCAGCGTTTCTTGTTCTTTGACGAGCCGGCAGCGGCGGATCCGCAGGACAAAAACGACGCAAAGGATCTTCCCCATGGCGAATAAGAACCCGGGCGGCCACGAGCCCCATCACGTGGTAGTTCCACCAGAGTCTGATGCTTCAAAGCTGGACTACACCTACATTATTGGCGGAATCCTGCTCTGGGGTTTGATAGGGTGGGGACTGGACAATTTGTTGCATACTGGCTGGATTCTGTTCGCTGCGCTGCCCGTTGGGGCGGTGTGTGGATATTTTCTGGCCCGGCATCATCAAAGGCATGGCCGCCGCGATGATACGCCGCAACAATGATTTCCACCATCAGACTTTCTCACGGTGCTGACCATCTTTTGATGTGCCGCCACACTTGCCCTATGACCGAAACTGCAGAGAGGACAGCGCGTTGACCGCGTTTGCGCTTCCGATGGCCTCGAATGACGGTGGCTTCATCCCACCGACGATTAGTGACACCCACCTCCCAGACATCCTTCCCTGGATGGCCGAATACGGCACTGGGTTTGGCAAGCAGATGGTAATGATCATCTTGTCGGTGGTTCTGATCACTTGGTTCTTTATGGCCGCGATCCGAAACCCGAAACTGGTTCCGGGTCGAGTCCAGTTCTTCGCCGAAGGCTTCTACAGCTTCGCGCGCAACACAGTTGGCCGCGACATCATGGGTGAGAAGAACTTCCGCCCCTGGGTACCGTTGCTCTTCTCCGTGTTCATGTTTGTGCTGCTGAACAACCTCTTTGGTGCTATCCCGTTCCTGCAGCTTCCGTCCTTCTCCCACGCCGGCAGTGCTTATGCAATTGCCTTGATCATCTACTTCACGTGGATTGGTGTTGGCGTGCAGAAGCACGGCATCCGGTTCTTCAAGCTGGCAGTTGTTCCCTCCGGTGTTCCCGGCTGGATCCTGCCCCTGCTGGTGCCGTTGGAAATCATCTCCAACTTCATTGTTCGCCCGCTGACGCACTCCTTGCGTTTGATGGCAACAATGCTCGCAGGCCACATGATTGTGGTGCTTGCAGCCAGCGGTGCACGCTACTTGATCACTGAGCAGGACAACCTCTTGCTCAATGGCACCGGTGTTGCAGTGATCCTCGGTTTCGTGGCCATGTACGGCCTGGAACTGCTGATCATGGTGCTGCAGGCATTCGTCTTCACCTTGCTGACAGCTATCTACATCCAGGGCAGCCTGGAAGCTGACGCTCACTAAGTTTTCCTCGCATCACCCCTAGTTTTTCTCGAATAAAGAATCACCTCACAACCTGCCGGCACAACGTCGGTATCTTGAAAGGAACAAAATAATGCACGGCTCCCTTAACATGATTGGCTACGGCCTGGCGGCTATCGGTTCAGCAATTGGCGTGGGCATGATCTTCGCCGCCTACATCAACGGTGTAGCCCGCCAGCCGGAAGCTCAGCGCATCCTGCAGCCCATCGCTCTGCTTGGCTTCGCCCTTGCAGAAGCACTGGCCATCCTTGGTTTGGTCTTCGCCTTCGTTGTTGGCGTCTAGTCCAAAGACTTGTGGGTCCTTTTCAAGGATCCGTTGTTCATGGACGAATATCAGATTAAGGATTAGTGAGAAATGATTACCGCAGAAGTAATCCTCGCTGCTAGTGAGGGTGCAAACCCACTCCTGCCTAACCCGTGGGAAATTCTAGTCACGGCTGTAGCTTTCGCTGTCCTGCTCTTCGTGGTGAAGAAATTCATCGCCCCCTCCTTTGAGAAGTCATACACGGATCGTGTAGAAGCCATCGAGGGCGGGATTGAGAAGGCGGAAGAGGCTCAGGCCGAAGCTAATGCCCTCTTGGAGCAGTACAAAGCGCAGCTGCTGGACGCCCGCACGGAAGCAAACAGCATCCGTGAGAGCGCCCGTGAAGAAGGCGCACAGATCCTGGCCGACCTGAAGGCGAAGGCTGCAGAGGAATCTGCACGCATCACCGCTCAGGCCCAGGTTCAGATCGAATCCGAGCGTGTTGCAGCAGTGAACTCCCTCCGCAACGAGGTTGGCACACTGGCAACACAGCTGGCAGGCAAAATCGTGGGCGAAGCCCTTAACGATGATGCGCGTTCCAACCGTGTTGTTGAGCGCTTCCTGACCGATCTGGAAAACCAGGCGAACGCGGGTGTATCGAAGTAATGGCAGGTGTATCGAGCAAGTCATTGGCAGCGGCTTTGGAGTCGTTGGAACCCAAGCTCGCCACTGCGTCGATCGCATTGGCCAAGGACCTCTTTTCCATCTTGGAGCTCCTTGACGGCAACGCCGGCCTGCGCCGCGCCCTGACTGATCCCTCTCGTGAGAGCGCGGATAAGGCAGCACTCGTTGCCAAGCTCCTTGCAGGCAAGGTCAGCCCGGATGCACAGAACGTGTTTCTGGGACTGGTTGCCTCACGATGGAGCTCGGCACGTGACCTTGGCGATGCACTGGAAGTCTTGGCAGCAACGTCGGCGATCGCGGTTGCTGAAGGTCAGGGTGACGGCTCTGCCAACCTGGACAAGCTTGAAGAGGAACTCTTCGCGTTTATCCGAGTTGTTGGGTCCAGTCATGATCTGCAGCGTGCGTTGGACGATGCACAGGCAAGCGAAGCAGCAAAGAGCGCCTTGGCGCTGCGCGTTGTTCCGCAGGCCAGCGACGTCTCCGCGCTGTTGATCCGCCAGGCCGTAACAGCCCCCCGCGGGCTCAAGCCCACGGCCTTGGTGCAACGTTTCGTGGAATTGGTTGCCAAACGCCAGCAGCGTTGGATTGCCTACGTCAGTGTCACCCGTGACCTTGGCGCAGTGCAGTTGACCCGCCTGCAGGCCGGTTTGAACAATCTCTATGGTCGCGAATTGAAGATCAATGTCAATATCGACCCGACATTAGTCGGCGGAATCAAGGTTGTTGTGGGGGATGAGGTTGTTGACGCAACCGCAGCCACCCGACTTGCCGAACTTCGCCGCCGGTTGGCAGTCTAAGGAACTTTCGTTTCGTAGCAGCCAGTCCACAACAGACTGAATCAAACACTTAGGCTACCGCCGCCCACCATTTATGCGGCGGTAACCACAACTTAGGAGAGCAGGGACTGCAGATGGCCGACTTGACCATCAATGCCGACGACGTCCGCAATGCCTTGAATGAGTTCGCAGCGTCCTATGAACCGGGCAACGCAGAGCGCGTCGAGGTTGGCCGCGTCACCACCGCAAGTGACGGCATTGCCAAGGTAGAGGGACTTCCTTCTGTCATGGCCAACGAGCTGCTTCGTTTCGAAGACGGCACACTGGGCCTGGCCCAGAACTTGGACACTCGCGAGATCGGCGTGGTCGTCCTGGGCGACTTCACCGGCATCGCCGAAGGTCAGCAAGTCCACCGCACCGGGGAGATCCTCTCCGTGCCGGTTGGCGACAACTTCCTTGGCCGCGTCGTTGACCCCCTGGGTCAGCCGATTGACGACCTGGGCGAGATCGAATCCGAAACCCGCCGTGCCCTGGAACTTCAGGCACCTGGTGTTACCGAGCGCAAGTCGGTTCACGAACCGCTGCAGACCGGTATGAAGGCTATCGACGCCATGATCCCGATCGGCCGTGGCCAGCGTCAGCTGATCATTGGTGACCGTCAGACAGGCAAGACGGCTTTGGCCGTTGACGCCATCATCAACCAGAAGGCCAACTGGGCTTCCGGAGATGTCAAGAAGCAGGTTCGTTGCGTTTACGTGGCAATCGGCCAGAAGGCGTCCACCATTGCAGCCGTTCGCCAGACCCTGGCTGACCACGGTGCCCTGGAATACACCACCATTGTGGCTTCCCCGGCATCCGACCCGGCCGGTTTCAAGTACTTGGCTCCCTACGCCGGTTCGGCCATTGGCCAGCACTGGATGTACGGCGGCAAGCACGTCCTGATCGTCTTTGATGATCTCTCCAAGCAGGCTGAGGCCTACCGCGCCGTGTCACTGCTGCTGCGTCGCCCGCCGGGCCGCGAGGCATACCCCGGTGACGTGTTCTACTTGCACTCGCGCCTGCTGGAGCGTTGCGCGAAGCTGTCCGACGAGCTCGGCGGCGGCTCGATGACCGGCCTGC
>JBDTQM010000023.1:0-29089 GCA_039932175.1 Specibacter sp. | reverse complement strand
GCCGACGGCAAAGGGCAGCGCGGACAGGCCGGTCATCAGAGGGCTGAAACCGCGGTACTAGCTGCAGGTAGAGGGTGATGACATGGAACGTCCCCATCGGTCCGATCGCCAGCCCCGACATCGTCAGCCCCAATATCGTCAGGTAGGAACCCGTACGGTTGCGGTCCTTGAACAGGCTCAGCGGAGTCAGGGGCGGCTGGCGCTTCTGCGCTGGGTGAAGACGAACGCGACCAACGTCGCGGCCGCAAGGGCAACCATCCAGAAGGTGCCGAGCACGGCTCCGAGGATGCCGAGGCGTCCGGTGCGACGGTCTGCAGCGATGAGTGGGCGACTGCCCAGCAGCACCAGCAAGCAGATGAGAACACCCAGCGCCAGTCGCGCAGGTCGGCGAGGATGCCGCCGATGACCAGCCCGACGATGAGGCCAAGCCCAAACACGGCTCCATACACGAAGAGTGCGGCATCATGCATGCCAAAGCTCCTGGAAAACGCTCTTCAGACCACTATCTGAGGAGCGTTTTCCAGTATCCCGACCATGAGGCCGGAAACCTCATGCCAGCCATCTGAGCTCCAAAATGATTGCAGTTGGAAATCACTTTGGGCTAGGGTTCAAATGTTTCCAGATTTCAACTACCCAGGGAGTTGCCATGGTCCGGACGCGGGTACACAACTTATTCGTTTCTTCGGATGGATATGCCGCTGGTGATCACGTGACGCTCGAGAAGCCGATCGGTGAAGCCGGGGCGCTCTTTGGCAAGTTCGACGGACGCGTCATCCATGGCGTCCACGGCATGGACGACCCCGTGACAATGGATCGGGCCATGTTCAGCATGTGGGGCCAGGGTGTCGGGGCGGAGATTATGGGCCGACGTAAGTTCGGTCCGCAGTCGGGCGAATGGCCCGACGACGGCTGGGAAGGATGGTGGGCAGACGAACCGCCCTTCCTCACTCCGGTGTACATTCTGACTCACTATCCTCATAAGACACTCGAGTTCGCCAACGGCACCAGCTTCCACTTCGTGGATGCGTCGCCGGAGAACGCGCTTCATCTGGCGCAAGAAGCGGCCGGCGGGTTGGACGTTCGGATTGGCGGCGGGCCCTCGACAGTGAGCGAATTCCTGCAGGCTGACCTTATCGACTTCCTGCATGTGGTGATCGTTCCGGTCGTGCTCGGCTCCGGTGTCCGGATCTGGGATCACCTGACTGGCTTGGAAGACCGGTTCAGCGTCGAATCCATCAGCACGTCCAGTGGACTGACGCATCAGCTGTGGAACAGGAATGGCCGCGTTTGAGGGCTCCGCGTCGCCATCAAGACGTTGCAATGTACCGGAACGTCGCGGAGTTCCGCTTCAACGTCCAGGACTTCAGCTACTCGGCCTTGTTGTAGCCATGCTCTTGACCGTCGCAGTGGCGGGGTGTTCCACTGCCTGCCCTGCCATCGGGTGGATTAATTCTGTGAGCTTTCACCTCAATGGCAACGTCAGGGATGTTGCAGTTCTGGAGTTGTGTGCCGACGGCGAATGCGCCACCTCGGCTCCTCTGCCGCAGGGATCTCAGGAATCGTTGCACGTCTTGACGCCGGAAGAGCTCGCCGCTGTTTCATCTCAGCGCCCTGCCGGCCCCTCCCTTTTCTCCATTTCGCGTGTCGATGAACGGAACTGGCGTGCCTCGGTGGCAATGACGACGCCGGAAACGGTCACGGTTCGTGCGTTGTCTTCGACAGGGCAGGTGCTCGCCGAGCGTGAGGTCGCGCTCGAGTGGCGGCGTGTTGGCGGAACTGAGCGATGCGGCGGTCCGGGCGAAGCCGGGCCGGTGGACCTCGACATTCCCTCCTGATGCAGCTTAGCCCTGCGCCGGGGCTGCGCCGGGGCCGCGGCCGGGGTCCAGCCCAGGACCGGGCCCAATGTGGCGGCTATGTCGGTGAGGAGCTGGACGTAGTCCTCATGGTCAAAGCTGGAGGACAGCGCGAACGCCACTTCATCGACTTCCTGGAATCCGGCATGTGCGTGCAGCTGTTCGGCGATTTGCTCGCTGGTGCCGATGAGGTCCGGGGCAAACAAAATCCGTTTTCCCCGGCCCAGATGGTCGATTTCGTGCTTGCCGCCCCATACCAAAGGCGTTCGCGCAGCCCGGACGAGTGTGGTTCCACGCCGTTGGAGAATTCCTCGTCAACACCCTGCCTCCCGGAAAATTTACGGACCGGTTCCCCGGCAATCAAACGGGCAAGCCGATCAACACGTGCGTAGGTGAGGAAGCCAAGTTTGCGCAGCCGACGTGGGGACTCGGGCATGGGTTTCCTGCGAGGGATCGGTGGACGGCTGATTCCCATACTAGGCACGGGTTCAGGCGAGGAAGCCGGGACGTTACCCTCAAAGTCGTTGACTGCACTAGGGATCATTCGGCTGGCGGGTGTGGTGGACTTGCGGGCTGTTCCGCCCCCTCAGCCGATTGAGTAGATCAACCCGAGTCCCCGAGTAGCCAGTTCCCCCGTGAATTTTCGGGCGTCCGCTAAATATTGCTCCACTGTGTCGCGGCGCCCGGCCAAAATGGCAGCCCAGTCCGGAGAAACGTAGGAACTCCAACTTTGAAGCAGATGCGGCAGGTCCACACGTGCAAGGTCCGTGGCAACTTCGAGAACTTGGTCCGCGTCGAGGACACGGTCGTAGGGGATCCATCCGTAGCCGTACATTTTCACATCGCCTCGAAGTAGTTCGTAGGCTGGTCTGGTCGGTTCCTCGGCTGGCCAACTGAGGAGATCCCGGAGGTCTTGCCAGGGCTTGTCGAGATACAGCCCCTCGGGCCGGTCCGGAGGATCGGACCAGGATTCCCGGAAGTGGTGCTCGGACAGGAACGCCCGTGGATTGATGCGTGCAATGCTGACCATTGGAGCTGGCACCGGAAGTGCAAAGTATCTGATTCCCATGGACCAATTTTTCCTTACGATCCGGATTTCCCGCTCGAGGTTATCCACAAGCTGAAGGGTCACAAGCTACCGTGCGGCACGCTCCGCCTCTGTCAGGGTCCGCAGCACGCAGAATTCATTGCCTTCAGGGTCAGCCATGACCACCCACGTGACGCCGGTGCCCTGCCCAATGTCAACCCGCCTGGCACCCAGCGTCTCCAAACGTGTCACCTCTGCGGCCTGATCGTCAGGGCGCAGGTCAAGGTGCAGCCGATTCTTGACGGCCTTGGTCCCGGGCACCCGCAGGAACAAGATGTCCGGGAGGACCCCGGCTTCGGGGCTGCCCACGGGCGGCTGCAGGGCCACCTCATCGCCACTTTCATCGCCCTCGTCGAGGACGATCCGCCAGCCCAGCGCCTCCGCCCAGAACTGCGCGGTTTCCGCTGGCGATGTCGAGTCAATGGAGAAGTTTTCGATTCGTGATCCCATGTGGCCATTCTGCCGTCCCCTGCGGGTCTTGGCCAGAGCCTGCCCCTGATCCACGGGGCATGGCCGGCAGACGGCCGCCACAGCATCCCGCCGCTGAGCCCCGGATATGGAAAAGTTGAGCCATGGACACGCACGAGGAACGCACACCGGAACTGCCGGACACCCGACCAGGCCCGCCGTTCATGGCAGGGGAGCGCGAGTCACTCGAGTCATGGCTGGAGTTTTACCGGGCAACCCTGCCCATCAAGGTGGGCGGCCTGACGGCGAGCCAATTGTGCAAGGCGGCCGTCCCGCCGTCGAGCATGACCATCGCCGGGATCATCCGCCACCTGACGGATGTGGAACGTTACTGGTTTTCAAACGTGGTGGCCGGAAGCGCGGAGGCCGCCCGCTACAAGGCCATGGACCCAGACGCCGACTTCAACTCCTACACCGAAGCGCAGGCACTGGCCGATGTGGCCGCCTACACGCAGGAACTCGGCAGTGTCCGGGCGCTGGCCGCCGTTATCACCGACCTGGATGCACCCCTGCCCGCGCTCCGGCACGGACAGCAGCTGAACCTGCGCTGGGTTTACACGCACATGATTGAGGAATATGCCCGCCACCTGGGGCATGTGGATCTGCTGCGCGAGTGTGTTGACGGCCGTACGGGCTACTAATTTTCGACGTCGGACATCTGGACCGGGGCGCCGGCGTCGCACCATGAGCCAATGCTCACATTCATCCGTAAGATCAGGGCATTCCCCAGGCCACGCCCAAGGTGCTGAGGTACTGTAACAAAAAGGATTAATCCCGGGACCGGCGAGACGCCGTTGATGTCCCGCAGAGCCCATATTGAAGCGAAGAACCTGGAGGTGGAATGCGGCCCGGACGCATTTCCAAAATACTGGCTACGGCCGCAGCACTTGCACTGTCCTTGGCGGCATGCACCGGCACCCCGCCGGCCCCCAACCAGACCACAGCATCCCCAACAGCAACTGTTGGCGGGAATGTCACAGTCCTTGAGGGTTCCCCCTTCACCTCGTTCAACGCAACAAGCGTTACAGGCAACACCCCGACCAACACCCGGATTGCCTCGGCCACGCACTCAGGATTCAACTCCGTGGGCAGCGATCTGAAGATCGTCAAAAATGAGCAGTTTGGCAAGTATGAGAAGGTGAAAGACAAGCCGCTGACCATTAAATACACCATCAACAGCGGTGTTCAATGGTCTGATGGTGCCCCGGTGACGGCAGATGACTTGCTCCTGCAGTGGGCGGCAGCGTCTGGCTATTTCAACGATGCAACCCTGGACAAAAAGTTCGCAGTGGCAGCAGGCACGGCGTATTTCCATGCTGCGGGGGACAATGCGGGCCTGGCCAAGTCAGAGCTTCCCGTCATTGGAGACGACGGACTGTCCCTGACTTTGACGTACACCACCCCGTTCTCCGACTGGGAGACAGCACTCGGATCCACAGTGGATGTGCCGGCCCACATTGTGGCAGTCCGTTCAGGGCTCAAGGATGCGCAGGCGTTGACCGCCCTGCTGCAGGCCGTACCCAAGGGGGATCCGGCCAAACCCGTCCCGGCCAATCCCAAACTGCGCAAGGTTGCAGATTTTTGGAACACAGGTTTTGACACCTTGACCATGCCGGACCCGACGCTGGCGTTGTCCAACGGGCCATACCTGGTCAAGGGTCTCACAGCTGATAAGGAACTGATCCTCACCCGCAACGCGGACTACACGTGGGGGGCTGTGCCCAAGCTGGACACTGTGACCGTCCACTATGAAAGCGACCCCGACAAGCAGATAGCCGCTCTCAAGGCAGGGACTGCGGATGTGGCAACACCGGCTGTGAGCGCTGAACGGCTCACCGCACTGGAAGCACTGAAGCCTGCCGGCGTGCAGGTCCAGCAGGGATTGGGGCTGGGCTTTGACCAGTTGGTGCTGAACTTCAAGGGGGTTTTCTCGCCGCCGGATTTGCGGGCGGCATTCCTGCACACAGTGCCGCGCCAGGAGATCGTGACCCAAGTTGCCAAGCCGCTTGAGGCCAACGCTGAGGTGTTGAATTCGTTTGTGTTCAATCCCTTGCAGACTCCCTACAAGGAATCTGTTGGCAGCAACGGGACCAAGGATTTTGCTGACGTGGACTTGGTAAAGGCCAAGGAGCTCTTGGCCGGCGCGAAGCCCACCGTGCGCATCTTGTACAACAAGGACGATCCTGACCGGGCCAAGGAGTACTCCTTGATTGCAGCCTCGGCCACACTGGCTGGATTTCGTGTCACCGATGCCGGCAAGGACTCCAAGCAGTGGCTCGCCGCGTTGAAGCAAGGGGCCTTCGATGTGGCGCTCTACGGGTGGACCAGCAACCCCACGGGGTCGCTCCAGGTGCCCCAGGTTTTTAGGACAGGAGCAGTCTCCAACCTCAACAATTTTTCCAACACAGTGGTGGACCAGCTCACCGAACAGCTTGCTGTGAACCCGGATGATGCCCAACAAAATGCGTTGAAAATGCAGATCGACCAGCTCGCTGTTGCGGCAGCCTACGGCTTGCCCCTATTCCAGCGCACAGGTCTAAGCGCCACTGGAAAGCACATCACCGGAGTTCAGTTTTCCCCGCTGGACATTGGACCGTGGCAGAGCATTGCCCAATGGTCCTACGCAAAGTAGTCCGGCTGCGTCAGAGCCCTGCCAACACAGCGCGCTCCACGTTGCACCAAGGAAAGAAGAACCCATGAACGCCGAAGCAATCCCCGAAAGCGCCTTGCGCGTCACCAGCCACGAGGTTCTGGCCCTGCTCTCCTTCAGCCCCGGGCCCAGTGCCGAGATGAGCCGCAAGGTTCTGGTCCTGGCTGATCTGCCCGAGGACAGTGACCTTGTCCGTGCCGGTCTGGCAACTTTGCACGTGCGTGACATGGCAGAGGCTGATGACGAGGGCATTCACTTGCGCGACGGCGCCCTTGTCCTGTCTGTCATTCTGTCCACGGCCACGGAATGGTTTGAGGCCACACGCTACGGCGCAACCTCATCATTGCCGGCCTATGTTGTCAGCTCGCCCCACGGCAAGGCGGCAATCTTCCTGCGGCCGCTAAGCCAGTACCTGTGCCTGCCCCTGCGTGCAGGCATGGACATCATGGATTTTCTTGAGCAAACGGTGAACGGACTAACCGCCGAAGCCCACAGCATGGACGGCGGCCTGGTCACAGTGCGCCACCACCAACTGGGTGAGGAAATGGAAGCCGCCAATGTGAAAGTAAACGCCGACGGCACGCGGCAACTGGCGGCCCTGCCCGTGCAGGACGACGGACAGCTGACGCTCACCACCCTTGATGACACCCAGGATGCCGGAGCCTGCGTGAGCGCAGCCTTCCGTAGAATCCCCAAGGCGTTCAGGAAGTAAATTTCTTCGCTTGCCCGCCCAAGCGCAGCGTCAGGTGAGTTTCATCACTGACGATGGCGCCCGTCGTCGTACATTTCTGGCGGAATTCCGCAGTTAGTGAGCACCTGGCGGGACAGAACCGGCCGGTCATGGGAAAAATTGTGCCCATTATGGGATAAAGTGACTAGGCCGTATTTGTCAGTACGACTAGAATGGTGTTATCTGCCGATTCTTCACGGCCAACCATCAATGTGACTTTCTGCTTTAGCCCTTCCGGGCCTGCAGCCGGGCCCAACTGAAACGAGTCTTAACGCATGAACGACACTACTCTGAACACTGCTTCGCGCACTGACCTGCGCAATGTCGCCATTGTGGCCCACGTTGACCACGGTAAGACCACCTTGGTTGACGCCATGCTCAAGCAGACGCACTCCTTTGCCGATCATGGTGTCGTTGCAGAGCGTGTCATGGACTCCGGTGACTTGGAGCGCGAAAAGGGCATCACCATTTTGGCCAAGAACACCACGGTGGCCTACAACGGTCCTTCCGCTGACGGCCAGGTCATGACCATCAACGTCATCGACACCCCCGGCCACGCCGACTTCGGTGGCGAAGTTGAGCGCGGTCTGTCCATGGTTGACGGCGTTGTACTCCTCGTTGATGCTTCCGAGGGCCCGCTGCCGCAGACCCGCTTTGTGCTGCGTAAGGCACTCGCTGCAAAGCTCCCCGTCATCCTGTTGGTCAACAAGACCGACCGCCCCGATGCTCGCATCGACGAAGTTGTTGCCGAGTCCATGGACCTGCTGTTGGGCCTGGCTTCGGATATGGCTGACGAAGTTCCTGATTTGGACCTCGACGCCGTTCTGAACGTTCCCGTTGTGTACGCTTCCGGCAAGTTGGGCCGCGCCTCCACCGTGCAGCCCGAGAACGGCACGGCACCGGACAGCGAGGACCTTGAGCCGCTGTTCAAGACCATCATCGATCACATTCCGGCCCCGACCTACAACCCGGAAGGTGTCCTGCAGGCGCACGTCACCAACTTGGACGCTTCCCCGTTCCTGGGCCGCTTGGCTCTGCTGCGTATCTTCAACGGCACCCTGCGCAAGGGCCAGACCGTTGCCTGGTGCCGCGCTGATGGCACCGTCAAGCCTGTAAAGATCACCGAACTGCTGGCTACCCAGGCTCTGACCCGTGTTCCGGCCGAGTCCGCCGGCCCCGGCGAAATTGTTGCTGTTGCCGGTATCGAGGACATCACCATTGGTGAGACTCTGACCGACTTGGAAAACCCGCAGCCGCTGCCGCTGATCACCGTTGACCCGCCGGCCATCTCCATGACCATCGGTATCAACACCTCGCCGATCGCCGGCCGCGTCAAGGGCCACAAGGTCACAGCACGCCAGGTCAAGGACCGCTTGGACAAGGAACTGGTTGGTAACGTTTCCTTGAACGTTCTCCCCACCGAGCGTCCCGACGCTTGGGAAGTTCAGGGCCGTGGCGAATTGGCTCTGTCCATCCTCGTTGAGCAGATGCGTCGCGAAGGCTTCGAGCTGACAGTTGGCAAGCCGCAGGTTGTGACCAGGCAGATCGACGGCAAGATCCACGAGCCAATGGAACACATGACCATCGACGTACCCGAGGAATACTTGGGCTCCGTGACTCAGCTGATGGCTGCCCGTAAGGGCCGTATGACCAACATGGCCAACCACGGCACCGGCTGGTGCCGCATGGAATTCATCGTTCCGGCCCGTGGCCTGATCGGTTTCCGCACCCGCTTCATGACCGACACCCGCGGTGCCGGAATCGCAGCCTCCATCTCCGAAGGCTACGAGCCGTGGGCCGGCCCGATCGAATACCGCACCAACGGTTCCATCGTCGCTGACCGCTCTGGCGTGGTCACCCCGTTCGCGATGATCAAGCTCCAAGAACGCATGAACTTCTTCGTGCAGCCCACCTCCGAGGTCTACGAGGGCATGATCGTTGGCGAGAACTCACGCGCCGATGACATGGATGTAAACATCACCAGGGAAAAGCAGCTCACCAACATGCGTGCAGCTTCCTCGGACACCTTCGAGAACATGACCCCGCCGCGCAACCTGACCCTGGAAGAGTCCTTGGAATTTGCTCGCGAAGACGAGTGTGTTGAGGTTACCCCGGAGTCGGTCCGCATCCGCAAGCTGATCCTGGACGCCTCCGAGCGCGCCAAGGCCGCCCGCAGCCGCGCCAAGAACTAATCCCCACTCCCTCCCTGAGAATCGCTGACGCGATTTTCTGGGTCCCTCGGGAGTGTGGGCCCAACCACTCTTGAACAAAAGCCCGTCCCAGCACATGCTGGGGCGGGCTGTTGTTTTTAAAGTCTCATCTCGGTAAAGATTCGCCCGTAATGCTGCTTCGTGTACTTGCAAGTAACATTTTGTGACTAGGCTCATAGGGTATGAGTTGGAACACTATCGGGGTCAACGGCGATCCCGGTTGACTTGCAAAACGGATGTTTCTTCTCGCAACCATTAAAAAATCAAGGAGGCGGAATGCGTTTCTCACGCACTTCCAAGGCATTGGGCCTGGCAGCAGTCGTTGCTTTGTCCCTGTCAGCATGCGGTGGCTCTACGGACAGCGGCAACACCGCAACCGGAGACACCACCAAGGTCATCACAGCGAACAACACTGAACCCGAACACGGCCTTCTGCCAGCCAACACCAACGAAGTTGGTGGCGGCCGCGTCATGGACCTCATCTTCACCGGCTTGGTTAGCTACGACGTCAGCGGCAGGACCGTCGACGAATTGGCGGAGTCCATCGAAACGAAGGATTCCCAGAACTACACCATCAAGATCAAGTCTGGCGCGACCTTCAGCGACGGCACCCCCGTTACGGCCAAGAGCTTTGTTGACGCCTGGAACTTTGGTGCTGCTGCCAAGAACGCGCAGCTGAACAGCTACTTCTTTGAGTCCATCAAGGGCTACGACAAGGTTTCCGCCGAAGGCTCCACCGTGGACACCATGGAGGGCCTGAAGGTTGTCGATGACACCACCTTCACCGTTGCGCTGGGCCAGGCCGAGTCTGACTTCAAGCTCCGCCTCGGTTACACGGCGTTCTACCCGCTGCCCGAGTCCGCTTACAAGGACCCGGATGCCTTTGGCCAGAACCCGATCGGCAACGGCCCCTACAAGTTGGCAGCCAATGGCTGGAAGCATGACACCTCCATCGAGCTTGTGCCCAACGACAAGTATGACGGTCCGCGCAAAGCCCAAAACGGCGGCGTAACTTTCACCATCTTCAACAGCCTTGATGCTGCCTACACGAGCGTGCAGTCTGACACTTTGGATGTATTGCAGGAAGTGCCACCGAGCGGCTTGCAGAACTTCACAACCGACTTTGAGGGTCGCAACGTGAACCAGCCCTACGCCGGCAACGCCACCATGACCATCCCGAGCTACCTGCCTGAGTTCAAGGGCGAAGCCGGTACCATGCGTCGCCAGGCCATTTCCATGTCGATCGACCGCCAGCAGATCATCGACAAGATCTTCTACGGCAACAAGAAAATTGCCACAGAATTCACTTCTCCGGTTCTTGACGGCTACGACAAGGCACTGCCCGGCAGCGAAGTCCTGAAGTTCGACGCCGCCAAGGCCAAGGATCTGTGGGCCAAGGCTGACGCCATCAGCCCCTGGCCGGCAGGCAAGGTCTTCACCATCACCTCCAACATTGATGGTGCCGGCAACAAGGAATACATCACGGCCATGGCCAACCAGATTTCCACCAACCTGGGCATCAAGGCCGAGCTGAACCCGGTCACCTCGTTCAAGGAAATGCGCGCCCTGGTCAACAAGAAGGCGCTCACGGGTGCTTCACGCGCCGGCTGGCAGGCGGACTACCCGTCGCTGTACAACTTCCTGGGCCCGCTGTACGGCACCGGCGCAGGTTCCAATGACGGCAATTACTCCAACCCCGCCTTCGATGCAAAGCTGAAGGAGGGATTGGGTGCCACCAGTGTTGAAGCCGGCAACAAGCTCTTCAACCAAGCCCAGGAAATCCTGCTCAAGGACCTGCCCGTAGTGCCCCTGTGGTACCAGGCAGTCCAGGGTGTGTGGAGCAACAACGTCAACACCGTGCAGTTCGGCTGGAACGGCGTTCCGCTGTACTACGCAGTTACCGCTAAGTAAGAAATTACTTCCGTGGCATGAAAAAGGGGGTCCGGCCTTGGTGCCGGGTCCCCTTTTATTGCCTCTGTCACACCCATATGTGCTATTTTCCGTACAGGGTTGATGCGCGATCCGCAGAAAACCGCCCTGTACCGTCAACTAATGAACAGGTAATTTCATGAATGATTTGCGATTGGGAACCCGGGGATTGGTGGTGCCGTAATGGTCATGTTTACCATCCGCCGTTTCCTGCAGCTGATTCCTGTCTTCTTCGGAGCCACGCTGCTTGTCTACTTCCTTGTCTTCGCCACCCCCGGAGATCCCATTGCCGCCCTATCCGGTGGCAAGCCGATGGCACCCGCCGTTGAAGCCGCCTTGAGGGCCCAATACAATCTGGACCAGCCGTTCTGGGTTCAATACTGGCTGTACCTGAAGAATCTTGTGACGTTGAACCTTGGCCAAACCTTCTCGGGCCAGGAGGTCGCAGACGTCATTGCCCGCGCCTACCCTGTCACCGCCCGCCTAGCCATCATGGCCCTGACGTTTGAAGCCGTTTTTGGCGTGCTCTTCGGCGTCATTGCCGGCCTGCGCAAGGGCAAGCTGTTTGACAGCACAGTATTGGTTGCTTCACTCGTAGTCATTGCAGTCCCCACCTTCGTCCTAGGCTTCGTGCTCCAGCTGGTGGTTGGCGTCAAGCTGGGCTGGGCCCGCCCCACCGTTAGCGGCGGCGCACCCTGGAATGAACTCATTTTGCCGGCACTGGTCTTGGGGCTCGTCTCCCTGGCCTATGTGATCCGGTTGACCCGGGCCTCCATCAGCGAAAACATGAATGCCGACTACGTTCGCACGGCAACGGCCAAGGGCCTGAGCCGGCGCCGCGTGGTGGTGGTGCACATCCTGCGGAACTCATTGATTCCCGTCGTAACGTTCCTTGGTGCCGACCTTGGCGCGCTCATGGGTGGTGCCATTGTCACCGAGGGAATCTTCAACGTCCCCGGTGTGGGTAATTTGCTCTTCCAGGCCATCAAGAAGGGCGAGAGCGCCACTGTTGTGGCCGTTGTCAGCATCTTGGTCATTGTGTTTGTTGTGGCCAACCTTGTTGTGGACCTTTTGTACGCCTGGCTCGACCCAAGGATTCGCTATGTCTGAGAACTTGACACCTGAAAAAGAACCGACGTCCCGGGCAACCCCCGCGAGCCGGCAAGGAAAAACGTCCACCCGGTTCATTGAACACTTCGTGGCACCGTTGGAGGAAACACCGCTGGCCGCCGTTGACAATGTTGACGAGACGGCAGCTCCGTTGAGTCTCTGGGCCGATGCGTGGCGCAATTTGCGCAAGCAGCCGCTGTTCATCATTTCGGCGCTGCTGATCCTCCTGGTGGTGGTCGTGGCAGTGTTGCCACAGTGGTTCGCCAGCGTCGATCCCACCAGCTGCACCCTTGACGACTCAGCCGAGGGTGCCCGTCCCGGACACCCGCTCGGGTTCACTTTGCAGGGCTGTGATGTCTACTCACGCATGATTTACGGCACGCGTGCCTCACTCATGGTGGGCATTTTCACCACCATAGGCGTGCTGGTCATCGGCGGAATCATGGGGGCCTTGGCCGGCTTCTACGGCGGGTGGCTCGATGCCATCCTGGCCCGTCTGGGCGACATTTTCTTCGCCCTGCCGCTGATCCTTGGGGCCATTGTCATCAACCAGCTTCCGGCCTTCCGCGACAACAGGAGCGTCTGGACCGTGGTGGTGGCCCTGGTGGCCTTTGGCTGGCCGCAGATTGCCCGAATCACCCGCGGCGCCGTCTTGGCGAACCGCAACGCGGACTTTGTCACCGCATCCAAGGCGCTTGGGCTGACGCCCTTCCGGGCGTTGGTGAAACACGTGATCCCCAACTCGTTGGCACCGGTGATTGTTGTTGCCAGCATCTCCCTGGGTACTTTCATTGTGGCCGAGGCGACGCTGTCTTTCCTGGGCCTTGGCTTGCCGCAATCGGTCATGTCGTGGGGCAATGACATCTCAGCCGCCCAGCCGCAGGTGCGCAATAACCCCGGGGTGCTCCTATGGCCCGCCGTGGCGCTGTCCATCACCGTTTTGAGCTTCATCATGCTCGGGGATGCCCTCCGCGATGCCCTCGATCCCAAAGCAAGGAAGCGGTGACGGCATGTCAGTTTATGGAAAAGGTACGCCCATGAAATCCACGTCACCCCGCAACGACGATGAGCCGCTTCTTGAAATACGGGACCTGGCCATCACCTTTGACACGCAGAATGGGCCCGTCAATGCCGTGCGCAATGCACACCTGACCATCATGCCCGGCGAGACAGTGGCCATTGTGGGGGAGTCCGGTTCGGGCAAATCCACCACGGCGCTGGCAGCGATCGGGCTGTTGCCCAGCAACGGCCGGGTCAGTGGCGGGCAGATCATTTTCGACGGTGAGGACATCACCAACGTCAGTGAAAAGCGCATCATTGAACTCCGCGGCAATTCCATTGGCATGGTTCCCCAGGACCCCATGTCGAACCTGAACCCGGTGTGGAAGATTGGTTTCCAGGTCAAGGAGACGCTGCGGGCCAATGGGCTCGACGACGGCAACTCCAAGGAGCGTGTGGCGGAAGTTCTTGCCGAGGCCGGGTTGCCCGACGCGGCGGCACGTGCCAAGCAGTACCCGCACGAGTTCTCCGGCGGCATGCGCCAACGTGCGCTCATTGCCATCGGTCTGGCATGCCGGCCGCGTTTGCTCATTGCCGATGAGCCCACCTCCGCCCTGGATGTGACGGTGCAGCGCCAAATCCTTGACCATCTGGACAGGATGACCACGGAATTGGGTACTGCGGTTCTGCTCATCACCCACGACCTTGGCCTTGCCGCCGAGCGGGCGGAAAAAGTGGTTGTCATGTACAAGGGTCAGGTGGTTGAGTCGGGTCCTGCTCTGGAAATCCTGCGCAACCCGAAGCACCCGTACACGCAGCGACTGGTGAACTCGGCCCCGTCCCTGTCCTCACGCCGCCTGCAGTCGCAGAAAGCCAAGGATGTTCTGGCCACGGCAGTGGAAGACATCGAAGAGTCGACTCCCGACGTTGTGGAAGGCACAGTTCCGTCCCCGGCTCATGTCAGCCACGCCACGCCGTCGTCCGGGGCACGCAAGCCTGCGGGCAAGGGCGACACCATCTTGGAGATCAAGAACCTGACCAAGGAATTCAAGCTCCGTGGCGCCCTGGGCAAGTCCACGCAATTCAAGGCTGTTGACGATGTCTCCTTCTCCGTCAAGCGCGGAAGCACCATGGCCATTGTGGGTGAGTCCGGATCGGGCAAGTCCACCGTGGCGCAGATGGCGTTGAGCCTCCTGGCGCCCACGGAGGGTAGCATCCTCTTTGACAGTGTGGAGGTGAACACGCTCAAGGGGAAGGCGCTCTTTGACTTCCGCCGGCGGGTGCAGCCCATCTTCCAGGACCCTTACGGTTCCCTGGACCCGATGTTGAACATCTACCGGACCATCGAGGAGCCGTTGAAGATCCACAAGATCGGCAACGCCAAGTCCCGCGAGAAGAAGGTTCGGGAACTGTTGGCCCAGGTCTCCATGCCTGCAGCTACCATGCACCGCTACCCCAATGAGCTTTCCGGCGGCCAACGCCAGCGCATTGCCATTGCGCGTGCCCTGGCGTTGAACCCGGACGTCATCATTTGCGACGAGGCTGTCTCGGCCCTGGATGTCCTGGTCCAGGCGCAGGTGCTGAACTTGCTCAACGAGCTGCAGGAAGACCTCGGCCTGACATACCTGTTCATCACCCACGACCTGGCAGTGGTTCGCCAGATTGCTGATGAGGTCTGCGTCATGCAGCTGGGCCGGATCGTTGAATCAGCCTCCACCGATGAGGTGTTCAACAACCCGAAGCAGAAATACACGCAGGATCTGCTGAACGCCATCCCGGGAGCCACGCTCCTGGTTTAGCGCCAGCAGGAAAGCCGGCGCACCCGTGGCCATGCCAGGGGGCGCCGGCTTTTTGCGTCCCAGAGCCTGCGTTGGTGGCGCACCGGCATTGGGGCAGGGCTGCTGCCAACGAGTAGATTGGTGGATATGGAGAACAACGCCGCCACTGCCTTCGAGCACCTTCTGCCCGGTCTGGGCCCGGATGCCACTGCCTTGTTTGTGCACGCCCACCCGGATGACGAAACCATTGTTACGGGTGCCACCATGGCTGCTGCAGCCGCAGCCGGAGCCCGCGTGGTGCTGGTGACCTGCACGCGCGGGGAGCTCGGTGAAGTCATCCCACCGGAGCTGGCCCACCTGGAAGTAAAGGCAGCCGATCTTGCCGCGGGCATTCACGACGCCGGACACACCGGAAGCGCCGCCGCGGCGGACGGCACGGGGCTGGCTGAGGAACGTGAACGTGAACTGGCTGCAGCCTTGCATGCCTTGGGCGTGAGTGAGCACATCTGGCTGGGCCAGGGCCTCACGGCGCCCGCCGGCGGACCGGTGGTCTTCCGCGACTCGGGCATGGCCTGGGGTGCTGACGGCCGCGCCACGGCCGCCTCAACCGTGCTGCCGGGATCCTTCTCCAAGGCGCCGCTTGCACAAGAGGCCGATCTGCTGGCCGCAGCCATCCGCACGTTGCAGCCGGCCGTTGTTGTCACGTATGCAGCCGACGGCGGCTACGGCCACCCCGATCACGTGCGCGCCCATGAGCTCACCATGGCAGCCCTGCGTGCGGCCGCCACGCCGTCCCAGGATGCGCCCGGCTGGGTGGTGCCGGCAATCTATGCCATTGTCAGCGACCGTCCGGAGAGTGCCCTCGAAGCGGGTGTGCAACGGCTTGCCGTCCGGGGCGACTTGGCTGCCAAGACTGCCGCCATGCAGGCTCACAGGACACAAATCACTGTGGCGGGCGAGCGGTTTGCCCTGTCCGATGACGTGTGGCGGGACATCACCGCCGTGGAGGAGTTCATAGCGGTGGACCCCGCCTCGATCTATGAGGTGCAGGCACCGTGACCGAACCGTTGGAAGCGCCCAATCATGGGGCGGAACCGAAACCCGGGGCGCTAAAGTCCACCCGGGCGGAAAAGCCCCGCTTGACCTTGCCGCCGCCGCGCCGGTGGGCCGTTCTGGCGGCTGCCGCCGGGGCCGGCGTTGGCAGCGGACTGCTGGGCACCTCCCTGCACGGCCACGCCTGGCATCTCGCAAGCGGGGCAATCATCCCGTATGGCGCGGCACTGGCGCTGCTGTTGATGGCTGCCGTGAGCCTGTTTGTGGGACTGTGGAGCAAGAGCTCATGGGTTGTGGTGCTCTGCGGCGGCGCGGCCTACGTCACTGCCGGGCTGCTGTCCATGCAGTTGGGTTCGTTCGGCATGATCACCGACAACCTGCAGGGCCGTGTCTGGCTGTACGGCATAGCCGTTACAACGCCTGCTGTGGCACTGCTCGTGTGGCGGCTGCTGCTCCCCAAGAAATAGCCCGCCCCCGAAACGCTATCGCAGCATTGGTGTGTTTTTCCCTGGCGCTATCGCAGCATTGGTGTGTTTTTCCCTGACGCTATCGCAGTCGTGGGAACTGGGGCAGTGATTTTTTTTTGCTGGCCGATGGATATTCGGGCGGAGCCTATCGCCATGACGAGCCGAGGTGGCGTGAGATAGCGTGGCCCGAAAATCGGCCATTGCTGCGATAGCGTTTGGGGAAAACCGGCCATTGCTGCGATAGCGTTTGGGAGGCGGGGAGCTGCCGGCATGGCCGCTGCGTCGCCAAGCGACTGGCCGGCAGCTAGTACTGCACGCGACGTTCGCGCCGCGGCGGGGGCGGGGGAACAGCCTTGGCGAGCTGGACGTCGTCGAACTTTATATCGATGGCCCCGGCGCGGGTGGAGACTGTGCATCCGTGGTCGTCACGGGCCACCAGCTCGCCCAAGGCGTCCGTCAGGCCGGCGTCGATCCTGTAGCGGATTACCACGCGCGTGCCCAGGGGAAGCTGGGCCAGGCGCTCAAGTGCACTGTTCACCTCTTCATACTAAGTCTCGTTGAGGTGCGGGCATGGCGGTGGTGGGGGATAATGAATGAAGCGGTGCTTTTTGTGTGCCGCCCATCGAACTTTTGAGGAAGGTTGGGGACGTGACGTACGTAATTGCGCAGCCATGCGTGGATGTCAAGGACAAGGCATGTGTTGAGGAATGCCCTGTTGACTGTATCTACGAAGGCGAACGCTCGCTCTACATCCACCCCGACGAGTGTGTTGACTGTGGTGCCTGTGAACCTGTCTGCCCCGTGGAGGCCATCTACTACGAGGATGACACGCCGGATGAGTGGGCCGAGTACTACAAGGCCAACGTGGAATTCTTCGATGTTTTGGGTTCCCCCGGCGGCGCGGCCAAGATTGGCAACACGCACACCGACCACCCGTTTGTTGCGGCCCTGCCGCCACAGAACCAGGACTGATCGCCTCCACATGACTTCGGCTGCGCAGCAAACACCCAACAAAGCCTTTGGCCTAAACCTTCCTGATTACCCGTGGGATGCCATGGCGCCCTATCAGGCAACAGCGGCCAAGCACCCGCACGGTGTGGTGAATCTTTCCATCGGCACGCCAGTGGACCCCACCCCGGCCCTGATTCAGGACGCACTGAAGGCGGCCGCCGATGCGCCGGGCTATCCCACCACGCATGGCACACTTGCCTTGCGCCAGGCGATTGTTGACTGGTTTGCGCGCCGCCGAAACGTGACAGGCCTTGACCCGGCCGACGTCATGCCCACGGTGGGTTCCAAGGAACTGGTTGCCTGGCTGCCGCTGCTGCTGGGCCTAGGCGCCGGCGACGTTGTGGTGCGCCCCAAGGTTGCCTACCCCACCTATGACATGGGCGCCGTGTTTGCCGGTGCCACGGCAGTTGCCGCGGATTCCCTGGACGAGCTCGACGCCGAAACCCTCGCCAAGGTGCGCCTGGTGTGGGTCAACTCCCCGGGCAACCCCACGGGCATTGTGCGTGGAGTGCCGGAGTTGAAGGCGCTGGTTGGGCAGGCCCGCGCCCTGGGCGCCGTCGTGGCTTCCGATGAATGCTACGGCGAGCTGGGCTGGGGTGCCTGGGACACCGAAAACGGTGGCCAGGCCGTTCCCAGTGTGCTGGACGCGCGCGTGTCCGGCGGCTCAAACGACGGCCTGCTGGCCGTTTACTCCCTGAGCAAGCAGTCAAATGTGGCCGGCTACAGGGCAGCCTTCGTGGCCGGCGACAGTGCCATCATGGCGAACATGGTCAACAGCCGCAAGCACGCCGGCATGATTGTGCCGTACCCCGTGCAGGAAGCCATGCGCGTTGCCTTGGGCGACGATGCGCATGTCAAGGAGCAGAAGGACAAGTACCGCCTGCGCCGCGAACAGCTGGTGGGAGCGCTTGAAGCCTTTGGGCTCACCATCCACCATTCCGAGGCCGGGCTTTACCTGTGGTGCACGGCCGGGGAAGACACCTGGACAACCATTGGCCGGCTGGCGGAACTGGGCATTTTGGCCGGTCCGGGCACCTTCTACGGCGAGGCCGGAAACGGTTTTGTCCGGGTGGCATTGACGGGCAGCGATGAACGCATTGGTGCCGCTGTGGGCCGGCTCAGCGCAAAATCATTGTGATTTTGTGCAAACTAGCCACTTTTTGCCCTCAGGATTAGTCTTGAAGGCCCTTAAAGCGGTAGTTTCATAGATAGCCGTCTAGGTCACCGGACGCTTAATTTGCTGAGTTTTTCAAGGGTCTTCACCTCAACCGACGCGGATTTTGCGCGGATAAGAAAACTTGCATTGAACTAACCAGAGCCTTTGCGAAGGCTACCTCATGAAGGGGACTCCATGTCTGATTCCACGAGCGCTACGCTGCGCTACGACGGCGGAGAACTTGAACTTCCGCGACTCGAAGCAGTAGAAGGCAACGCCGGGTACGACGTTTCCAAGCTCCTGAAGACAACCGGCGCGGTCGCCTACGACCCCGGTTTCGTCAACACCGCAGCCACCTCCTCTGCCATCACCTACATTGACGGCGACAAGGGCATCCTGCGCTACCGCGGCTACCCCATCGAAGAACTGGCAGAGCACTCCAGCTTCCTGGAAGTCTCCTACCTGTTGATCTACGGGAACCTGCCCACACCGGCAGAACTGGACGCCTTCGACCAGCGCATCCGCCGCCACACCATGCTCCACGAAGACCTCAAGGGCTTCTTTGGCGGCTTCCCGCGCGACGCACACCCCATGCCGGTGCTGTCCTCGGCCGTCTCCGCGCTGTCCACGTTCTACCAGGACTCCCTGGACCCGTTCGACGACGAGCAGGTTGAGATGGCCACCATCCGCCTGATGGCCAAGATGCCCGTCATCGCCGCCTACGCGTACAAGAAGTCCATTGGCCAGCCCATGCTGTACCCGGACAACTCCATGAACCTGGTGGAGAATTACCTGCGCCTGAGCTTCGGCCTGCCGGCCGAGCCGTACGAGCTGGACCCGGTAGTGGTCAAGGCCCTTGACCTGCTGCTGATCCTGCACGCAGACCACGAGCAGAACTGCTCCACCTCAACCGTCCGCCTGGTGGGCAGCGCAAACGCCAACATGTTTGCCTCCGTCTCCGCCGGCATCAACGCCCTCTTCGGCCCGCTGCACGGCGGCGCCAACGAGGCTGTGCTGAACATGCTCCGCGACATCCAGGCCAGCGGCGAGCCCGTTGAGAAGTTTGTTGAGCGCGTCAAGAACAAGGAAGACGGTGTGAAGCTCATGGGCTTCGGGCACCGCGTCTACAAGAATTACGATCCGCGCGCCACGATCGTCAAGGCCACGGCACATGAAATCCTGGACAAGCTCGGCGGCAACGACGAACTCCTGGACATCGCCATGCGCCTGGAAGAGGTTGCGTTGACGGATGAGTACTTCATCTCCCGCAAGCTCTACCCGAACGTGGACTTCTACACGGGCCTGATCTACAAAGCCATGGGCTTCCCCGAGAAGATGTTCACGGTCCTGTTCGCCATTGGCCGCCTGCCGGGCTGGATTGCGCAGTGGCGCGAAATGATGAAGGACCCGCAGACAAAGATCGGCCGCCCGCGCCAGCTGTACACAGGGGAGCCGGAGCGCATGTACCCCTCGCGGTAGCCTGTTTTTCAACGTACGACGGCGGCGGGAGGCTTTCCCTTGGGGGGGGGGCCGCCCGCCGCTTTTCTTTTGCATAACCTGGGATGAAAGTAAGAAATATGAAAATGTCGACACTGCTGCTGCACACCTTCTCCATGGCCTTCCCGATTGTCGTGGTGGTGCTGGGGATCATGGTGCTGCTTGGGAAAACTGTCTTCCTGCCGTTTTTCATTGGCTCGCTTGTCATTATGGTTGTGCTGCTGGTCCTGCTGTACCTGGACAAGAAGAAGGATGCTGCCGCGTCCAAATAGCGGCCCGCGCCCTCCAGTGGTTGAGCATTTGTGAAACATCTGTGCTAAAAAAGATGTGTGCCCAAAATTGTTGATGCAGACCACCGCCGCGAGCTCGTCGCCGATGCCCTATTCCACGTCATTGCCGAGCGAGGGCTGACACAAGCTTCGCTACGTAACGTGGCCCAGACCGCAGGCCTGGCACTGGGTTCGGTGCGGCACTATTTTGATGACCAGGCCGAGCTGATGGAGTTTGCGTTCCGGGTGAATTCCGAACGCATCCACCTGCGGGCGCTGGAAAAATTGGAAGCACTGGAGGCGGAGGAACTGTCCGCCCGGCTGGACGTCCTGGTGGAACGCTGCACGGGCGTGCTGGCTGAACTGCTGCCCCTCGATGAGGGCCGCCGGGCCGACGCCGTGGTGCACATGGAATACATGTTGGACGCCCGCACCAATGCAGCGCTTTCCGACGCCGCCCAGGACGACTACCGCGCCACGGGCGCAGTGGTGGGCCGGGTGGTGCTGCAATTGATGAACAGCCCGTTGATGTCCAAAATCCTGGTGCCGGTGGACGAGGCTGAACGGCTCATAGCCATCCTGGACGGCCTGAGCCTGCGCATGGTGCTGCAACCGGCGTGGTCGGCCCCCGAGCACGGCCTGGCAACCCTGCGGCGCCACCTGGAAGACCTCCTGGCCCCCTAACCGCAGCAAACCCCACCAACGCTGTCGCAGCAGTGGTTGCTTTTTCGTTGACGCTGTCGCAGCAGTGGTGGCCGGTCGCTGGGCGGTGCGAGATGGTTCGCCGGAAACCAGCCATTGCTGCGAGAGCGTTGGGTGGGGGCGGGATATTGGCTGGGCCGTTGGCGTTGTGCCGGAGTAATGTTGGTGTAGGGATTGCTGGACCATAGTCGCAACGGCTGGAGGCAGGAATTATGCATCACACAGGTGGCCCAGGTTGGCGGATCACAATGGACACGTGCAGTCCAATGCTCACTGCCCTGTATATTCGGGATGTGGCGGGCCTGGACGGTGCCGGCACCCCGGCCCTTTCCCATGTGGCACCCACAGTTCGCCCGGCAGACCACTCCATGCTGACCTCCGGGGTGGGCGGGGCCGAAGCCCTGCGGGACCAGTGGGAAGTGTGGTGGAACAGGCTTCTGGCGAATTTCCCGGACAACCAACAAAAACTGACCCCGCCGGACTTTCCCGAGCTGGCAGGCATGCCCGCCCTGCAAAGGGTGGCACACGCCCACTATGGTGCCGCTGTCACCTGGTCACGGGAACAAGCACAGTTGTACGCCCTGATGGCCGCCCAGCGGGAAACTCTTGGCGGGCACAAGATCCTGGCCGACCTGGTGGAAAACCGTGAGCTGGAACTTGGCCGCAGGGCACGGGAGTTCACCCTGAGCATTGTGGAAGTGCCCCTGGCGGAACAGCGGGCCTGGTTCATCGAACCCAACCGCTTGATCATGAGTTCCCATCTCCTCGATGACCCGCAGGCATTCTGCAGCTATGTCCAGCCGGTGGTGGAGCTGCTGGTCTAAGGCTGGTTGTCGACCCTAGCTGCCGGGGGGTGCAGCGGCCATGATCACGGTCAACTGGCCGGGAACTGCTGCACTTGCGTCCTGCCAGCCCACATTGTGTTCGCCCTCATTCGCACCGCGGTCCCACATTTTTCCGGCGTAGCTGATCTGGCAGATGCCGAACTGTTCGGCATTTGCCAACAGCCAGTGGGCCGTGGTCCAGCCAGCGGCGTCGGCAACCTCCAGGCGCACGCTGACGCTGCCCTCGCCTGCAGTGGTGCTGAACGGCACCGGGCCCAGGACCGCATCCATCGCCGCTGACATGGCCTCCGGCGTGCTGGTGGGCGTGGCCGGCGGCAGCGTGCAATTGAGCCCCTGCGGCGTTTGCCCTGTCATGGCAGAGGCAAAAGCCCGCGAAAGCGTCTCGTGTTGGGCGTAGGCGTGCGGGTACCCCGAACGCTGCACAATCTGCGCGGCGTCGTTGATGGGCAGGTGCACATAGTCGGGAACCTTGGCCAGGACGTCATAAAACGCATTGGTTGAGTACAAGGGGTCCATGATCTGCTCCACGGTGCCCCAGTCCTGGGACGGGCGCTGCTGGAACAGGCCCACCGAATCCAAATCACCGTAGTCAATGTTGCGCAGTTTGGATTCCTGTAACGCGGTGGCAAGAGCAATAGAGGCGGCACGAGCTGGCATGCCGCGGTGCATGGCCACAGCGGAGATCAGGGCCGCGTTTTGGCTTTGGTCCAAAGCCAAGGTGTAGCCCGTTTCCCCCACTGTGGCCGTGCAGCCTAGCGACAAGCCAGGGGCAAACGCGTCCCTGAGGGTGTTGCCCAGCCAGACACCGCCCCCTATGAGGAGGCCGGCGCTGACGGCGGCAACCGTCAACCATGCAACAATGCGCCGGCCGCGTCTGCTCATGGTTGCCCGGTTGGTGCTTGAGTGGATCCGCCGGTGGCGGGGGAGCCACTAATTGGCATGCAGGATCTCGTTGAGGGCAACCGTGGTGCCCTTGCGGGGAAGCGCTTCAACGCCACCTGTGGTGGAGTTGCGGCGGAACAGCAGATTGGCCACACCCGAGAGTTCGCTGGCCTTGACCACAACAGCTGTGTCCTCGCCGTCGGCATCCTTGGGGCCCAAAACGCGCACCCGGGTGCCGGCCGTGACGTAGAGGCCTGCCTCCACCACGGAGTCGTCGCCAATGCTGATGCCAACGCCGGAGTTGGCGCCGAGCAGCACGCGCTCACCCAGGGTGATGCGTTCCCTGCCGCCACCGGACAAGGTGCCCATGATGGACGCGCCGCCGCCAACATCGGTGCCGTCGCCAACCACCACGCCGGCTGAGATGCGCCCTTCCACCATGGAGGTGCCCAAGGTGCCGGCGTTGAAGTTCACAAAGCCTTCGTGCATCACTGTGGTGCCTTCGGCCAGGTGGGCGCCCAGACGCACCCTGTCGGCGTCGGCAACGCGCACGCCTGCGGGGATCACGTAGTCCACCATGCGCGGGAACTTGTCCACGGAGTAGACAGTCACGGGACCGCGGCGGCGCAGCTTGGCACGGGTGAGCTCAAAGCCTTCCACGGCGGCCGGGCCAAAGTTGGTCCACACCACGTTGGCGAGCTGGCCAAAGATGCCGTCCAGGTTGATGCTGTTCGGTGCCACCAGGCGGTGTGAGAGCAGGTGCAGGCGCAGGTAGGCATCCACGGCGTCGGCCGGTTCTGCATCAAGGTTGATCTGCGCGAAAACAACCCGCTGGCTCACGCCTCGGTCGGTGTCTTCGCCGGCTTCAGCCAATGCCGTGAGCTCTTCGCTGGCTTCGGGGGCGTTGCCCAGGGCGTCGGTGGCTGTCCCCAGCTCAGGGCTGGGGAACCACACGTCAAGAACAGCACCTGTGCTGGTGATGGTGGCGAGGCCGAAGCCGTGGGCGGAACGTTCTGTCGCTGCAACTGTGAGAGTCATGGTCCTAAGTTTATCGGCCCGCGGTGGTGTCGGTGACAGCCGTATGGCCCGCAGTGCGTTTAGGTGACATTGAAGGTGATCGAATGCCAGCCGGTGGAACCGTCTGGCTCCGGGGGAGCCTGCTGTTCAATCTGCAAGTCTCCGGCAGCGTCATAGGCGCGGACGCGCACCTTGTGGGTGCCGGCGGGGGCGTTGTCCCAGATGTACGACCACTGGCGCCACGTGTCCACCGACGCTTCGTCGGCCAACTGTGCGCCCAGCCATGCGCCGTCGTCGAGCTGTACCTCCACTTTGGAGATGCCCTTGGTTTGGGCCCAGGCGCTGCCGCCAATGGACACCTTCCCGGCGGGCACCCTGCTCAAGGCGCGGGGCACCTCAACGCGTGATGCAGTCTTGATGGGGCCGTGCGACGACCAACCGCGGGATGTCCAGTAGCCGGCCTTTTCGGCGAAGGTGGTGACTTCCAAATCCACAACCCATTTGGTGGCGGAAACAAACCCGTACAGTCCGGGGACGACCATGCGGACGGGGAACCCGTGGTCGAACGGCAGTGGCTCACCGTTCATGCCCACGGCGAGCATGGCGTTGCGGTCGTCCTGCAGCACGGGCAGGGGAGTGGAGGCGCTGAAACCGTCAATGCTGGTGGAGAGCACCATGTCGGCGCCGTCCTTGGGCTTGGCCCGGGCAAGAACTTCTCGCAACGGGAAGCCGAGCCATTTTGCGTTGCCGGCCAGGTTGCCGCCCACCACGTTGGAGACGCACGTCAACGTCACATAGTCCTCAATGAGTTCGGAGGCCAGGAGT
This sequence comes from Specibacter sp., assembly GCA_039932175.1. Lineage (GTDB taxonomy): Bacteria > Actinomycetota > Actinomycetes > Actinomycetales > Micrococcaceae > Specibacter. The sequence continues at coordinate 4,551 of JBDTQM010000023.1, read as the reverse complement.
TCGTCAAAGTCCATGGTGAATTCTTCCTCCACCATTCCGTGGACGCGCAGTTTCCACGACGAAGGGTCAATTTCGGGCACTATCAGGGCGGTGTCGATCCGGTAAAAGTCTGCGTTGGGGGTGACAAAGGGCGTGACCCCGGCAATAGGGGACTGGACGCCGGCAGCCAACGCCGCCGCCTTGGTCTTGGGTGCGGGGAGTTTCAGCGCGTCGCGGACTACGTTGACAGCGTTGCGTGTGGTGGCAAGGACTGTGCCGCCAATGCCCGCCACGACGGCGATTCCGGCCAGTGCCGCCGAGCGCAGGATGAACGAGCGTCGGCTGGGGCCGGTATCGGGTGCCGGCTGTCCTGCCTCGGCCGGGCCTGTGTTCACGGGGGTGTCAGCAGGGTGCGGTTCGACTGTGCGTGGCGGAGTCAGGTAGCGCAGGGCCCACAGGCCCGCTGCAGTTCCCAGCAGGAGCGGCACCAAGTCAAAGATGCCGGCCCCGGCCCGGGTGATGATGCACAGGGCCATGACCACGGCAAAGCCAAGTACCATGGCAGAACCTGACTTGAGGCTCCTGCGGGCCACTACGCCTGCCAGCGCCGCCAGGACTGTGGCAGCAACTCCCATGGAAATGAGCAGAACCAATTTGTCATTGGTGCCAAAGGTGGCGATGGCGAAGTTTTTCATCCAAGCGGGAGTGAAATCGATGAACGTTGATCCCACTGACGTCAGCGGTGAGGCCACCGGCCCAAAGAAGGCCGAGATGAGTTGGGCCACTGCAAACAGGACGCCGGCGGAAATGACTCCCGCGAGGGCTCCTGGCAAGATTGACCGCCAGAGGAGGTGTCTAGGTGCCGTGCTTTGCTTGCCCATATCAGGATCCTTAGAACGCTTGCTTGGCCTACCGTGGGTTGCTCCGGTAGAAGTGCTTGCTGGTACTTCGGAGCCGAAAGCCCACCGGATTGCTCGGGTGGGCTGATTCTTGGCAATGACCAAACTGCCTAGATGGCTTGGACCACTATGGGGGTTGTGGTGGGAGCGGGCGAACCGCCAGCTGGTTCCACGGTGATGCCCACATGGGTGGCACCGCCCAATGGCCCATTGAGGACCTGCATGGCGGGGGTCGCCGGGTCTGCATTGTCCATGACGCCTGCCGGAACTGCCCCCGCAGCAGAGATGAACCACATTTCGTACGTCTTGCCCTGTGGAGGCGCCGGAAGACCGTTGACCATCACCGCGGCCTTGTTTGCCTTCCCGGAGGATGCCACGGTGACGGACGCGCCGTCGGACAAGGCTGTGGTGGCGATCTTGGCATCGGGGGAGCCCACAATGCTGAGCATGGCCGCCTGTTGGGCCGCGGCTGCCTTTTGCTGGGCCTCCATGGCAACAAGCTTCTCTTCCATGTCCCGCTGCGTTGCGTTTTGGCCGGCAGCCCAGCCGCCCACTCCAACGCCGGCAAAAATGGCCAGGGCTGCTGCGGCGCTCAGGGCCGGCAGCCAGGGGCTGCGCCTGCCATTGGCGGACTGTGGGGCGGCACGCTGGGAGGGGTGGCGCCTTGCCGATGAAATGTCCCGGACCACCGAGCTGGCGGGCAGCTGGCGGGTGTTGCGAATGGCGGCCATGACATCTGCCTTCAACGCAGCCGGAGGGGCTTCGGAGACTGTGCCGTAGGCAAGCAGTGCAGCTGTCTCGCTGAGGCTGCGCACTTCTTCCAGGGTCTCTGCGTCGGTCAATGCGTAACGCTCAAACTCCGTGCGCTCGACGTGCTCCAAAGCGTTCAAGGCGTAGGAGCCGGTGAGTAAATGCAATTGCTGTTCCATCACGCTACTCCTAACCTGTCCCTGAGCCTGATCATGCCGTCGCGAATTCTTGTCTTAACAGTACCGACTGGAATCTTAAGCAGTTCGGCAACTTCTTGGTGTGTATACCCACCGTAGTAGGCCAAGCTGATGGCTTCCTGTTGGGCTTGCGTCAGCGATGCCAAAGCAATCTTGACGCGTTCGGATTCCATCTGGGTCTCGACGGTGTCCGCGACGTCGTCGTAACTTTCCTGGTATTCCTTGATGCCCTGGCGGAGGTCCCGATCGGAACTGGCCTGGCTGGCCCGGACCTTGTCAACGGCTTTTCGGTGCGCGATGACCAAAATCCAGGACATGGCCTTGCCACGGTCGGCGTCAAAGCGTGAGGCCTGTGACCAAATGTCGATGAAAACCTCTTGGGTCACTTCCTGGCTTTGGGCGGGGTCGCGAACCACCCGCCGCACCAAGCCAAATACGCGAGGTGCAACGGCGTCGTACAGTTCTTCGAAGGCCGCCTCGTCGCCCAGGGCGACGAGGCGGATAAGGTCCTCATGGGTTGGTGGTGCCAGGGGCTCCACGGACCGCAACCAAGGTAAACGCATGGTGTCTACCTTGCCATGGTCCGTGCCCATGAGCCTATCCCTTCGACGCGTGTTGCGAATTGCTGACTTGTTGCTTGCCGGCCGTTACTTCTTTGCCGGGGGCATCAGGACCGTATCGATGAGGTAAACGGTGGCGTTGGCCGTCTTGACGCCGCCACAGATGACCTTGGCGCCGTTGACCATCAGGTTGTCACCGCTGCCGGTGACTTCCAGGTTGCTGCCCTCAGCCGTTGCGTGCTCGCCGGCAACCTTGCTCGGGGCCAGCTGGCCGGGTACCACGTGGTAGGTCAGGATGGAGGTCAGCGTCGCAGAGTCGGTCTTCAACCCGTCGATGGTTGCTGCCGGGATCTTGGCGAAGGCATCATCGACGGGGGCGAAGACAGTGAAATCGCCGGAGTTCAGCGTGTCCACCAGGTTGACGTCCTTGTTCAACTGGCCGGAGACGGCAGCCGTCAAGGTCTTGAGCAGCGGGTTGTTTGATGCCGCCGTGGCAACCGGGTCGGCTGCCATGCCGGCCACTGAGCCTGCGCCGCTGGGGACAGCCGCTGCGTAGGCGGCACAGCCTGAACCGACCAAGTCGCCCGCCATTGCCTCGGTGGTGGCCATGGGAGCTTCGCTGCTCGCCATGGGAGCATCGGAGGTGGCGCTGGGGGTTGTGGTTCCGCCACTGCAGGATGTGATTCCCATGGCGGTGATGGCCAGGATGCCCAGACCCAGGCTGAGGCTCTTACGGTTTGCAAACTTCAAGGTGGTGTTCATGATGATCTCCGTAGTGTGAAAGCGGAAGGATTCCGATTTGCTTCCCATGTCCGTTGCCTTCATTGCTTTGCTCCGGTGGGCTGTCAGAGAGTACTTCGGAGCCGTGGTTGGAGCGGATTGGATTGAGGGCAGGAATTATTTTTGAAGTTTTCGACGCCGGTAAACTGGGGCCATGACTAACTCCAACGCCCCGACAACAGACGGCACCATAGCGGGAGTCGCGCCCGGCATTCCAGGGGAGGCGGCCGGCGTCGTACCAGGACCGCACACCCTTGACCTGCATGCTGACGTGGCAGCACTGACAGCTGCGCTCATGGACATTGAAAGCGTGTCAGGCAACGAGCAGGCGCTCGCCGACGCGGTGGAAGCGGCGTTGGCGAAGCTGCAGCATCTGCAGGTGACCCGCAACGGTGATTCCATTGTGGCGCGGACCTCGCTGGGCAGGGCTGAGCGGGTGATCCTGGCAGGCCACTTGGACACCGTTCCGCTGCCCACCACGCCAGGGTCCCGCGGCACCGTGCCAAGCACCTGGGACGGTGAGGTGCTGTACGGCCGCGGCGCGACGGACATGAAGGGCGGCGTGGCTGTGCAGCTGGCCTTGGCAGCCACCTTGTGCGAACCCACCAAGGACGTCACGTTCATCTTCTATGACCATGAGGAAGTTGCCGCCATCAAGAGCGGGCTGGGACGTTTGGTGAGGGAAAACCGGGACCTGCTGGACGCTGACTTTGGCATCCTGCTGGAACCCACCAACGGGACTGTGGAGGGCGGCTGCAACGGCACCATCCGGTTCGAGGCCACCACCTCCGGGGTGGCCGCCCACTCGGCCAGGGCCTGGATGGGGGAGAACGCCATTCACGCCGCGGCCCCCATTTTGGTCCGGTTGGCCGGGTACCAGCCAGCCACCGTCACCGTTGACGGCCTGGACTACAGGGAATCGCTGAACGCGGTCAAAATTCACGGCGGCACCGCAGGCAACGTGATTCCGGACAAGTGCGTGGTGGAGATCAACTACCGGTTTGCCCCTGACAAGACACCGGACCAGGCGGAAGCGCATGTGCGCGGGCTCCTGAAAGGATTCGAGCTGGTGCGCACGGATTCCTCCGCCGGAGCCCGTCCGGGACTCAAGGCGCCGGCAGCTGCAAGCTTTGTGGCGGCGGTTGGCCGTGCACCCCTGCCCAAGTACGGGTGGACAGATGTTGCCCGGCTGAGCGAAATGGGCATTCCGGCCGTGAACTTTGGTCCCGGCGATGCCTTGCTGGCCCACAGCGACAACGAGCATGTACATGCCGACGACATTCGTGAGTGCCTGGCGGCGCTGACCAGGTGGCTCAGCTAGTCCGCTTTAACCTCGATCCACCGAACTAGGTTGGGACTGCGCTGAGTTCTGATTTTTGTTGATTT
>JBDTQM010000022.1:0-29739 GCA_039932175.1 Specibacter sp. | reverse complement strand
CACTAGATGAGGCACGCGGAACTCATTTCGCGAGCACATTGACATGAGGCACCACGTGACCCGGGGAGATACCGCCTCGGGCAATCACGGAATGATCCCCGCTTATCGTGGACACTGCAGTTGCTGTGAGCATGAACCATCCCACCCAAAGTGACCCCGCAGGACCGCGAAATGGATCATCAGGAACGGACAGCTCCACCCCGGGTGAGCACAGTCCCATATGCGGGATAAATCCGGCATTCTTCTCCGTATACCAATGACGAACCCCCTCCCTGGGTGCGGGGGTGTCCTTTAGGCGTGGCTTCGGTGGCTGCGTCCGGTGATCGCGCCGTAAGCGCCGGCCACGACCAGACCGCCGACTATGGCCAGAATCCACGAGCCCAGATTCCAGAATTCCATCCTTCCGGATCCGAAGAGAAGATCTCCGATCCAGCCGCCGACAATGGCTCCGACGACACCCAAAATCAAACTTGTCACCCAGCCGCCTTCAACACGGCCCGGCATGACGGCCTTGACGATGGCACCGACAATCAACCCCAAAATGATCCAACCGATGAAACCCATGGCTCCTCCTTAAATCATCGAGCGAGACTTCTTTTTACTGCCTTCCACGCCATCTCAACGCTTCTCAGGGGCCGCGGTTGCAGTTAACAACTATGATGCGCTGTGGATCCCCTCAGTACAAGGGTTCGCGTTGACTTATCAAGGATGCCCCGTAGCTGCTGAACGGAAATCCTTTCCGCTGCTGGGGACCTCAAGATTGCCGGGGCGGTGCGGGGCGAGCGGCGGGGAAGCACAGGCGCCCACAGGCAGGGAACCTGCGACCATCCATAGCTGTTCATCGTCATCATGCAGTGCCTGCGGGCTGGTTCGATTTGCCTGATCAGAGCCGTGTTACGTCAAACGCACAATGTTGGAGGGAGTTGGAGGGAATCGCGTGGATTATGTGATCAAAGGCGCTCATCTCCGATCCTTCTCTGGGGGTTTGTTGCTGTGCTGTTGACGTAGTTCGCGGCCGTGGCGGATTTCTTCTTCCTCCCGGGCCTGGAGTTTGTCACTCTTTTGGGTATCTCTTGGAGGGAGCTGGATGGTTTCCTCTGCTTTTAGACCCGCTTGAAGTTGACGTCCACGCTCGACTTCTGCATCGAATTCGGCTCCGAACAGCAATGACATATTCAGGATCCACAGCCAGAGCAGAGCGATGATCACACCCCCGATCGCACCGTAGGTCTTGTTGTAGCTGCTGAAGTTCGCCACATAGAGTCCGAACCCAAGAGACGCTAGGAGGAATACGACCAAGGCTATAATCGAGCCAATGCTCAACCACCGGAATTTAGGCTGTTTGACGTTGGGAGTGGCGTAATAGAGAACCGCAATCGCCACTATAATCATCACCAGCATGACCGGCCACTTGGCGATGTTCCAGGTAGCCAAGAAGGCCCCGCCGAGCCCGATGGTGTTCCCCACGGACTCTGCCACCGGCCCGCTGAGCACTAGCATTGTGACCACCACGACAACGATCAATAAATTGACAATGGTGACTGCCAGCATGGTGGCACGAAACTTCAGGAACGATCGCCCTTCATCGATCTCGTACACACGGTTCATCGCCCTTCCGAAGGCAGCCACATATCCGGAAGCGGACCAGAGAGCAATAAGAACGCCCAAGACCAACGTCAGCCCCGCGCTCGAGGAGCTGGCAAGGCCTTCGACGACTGGGCGGATGGTGTCCACAGTCTTGCCCGGGGCTATGCCCTGAACAATATCGAGCACCGATGAGGTGGTCTTCTCTGCCTGACCAAAAATTCCCAATAGAGACACCAGGGCAAGTAGAGCGGGAAAAATCGAGAGGACCGCGTGATAGGTCAGGGCTGCTGCGAGATCCGTACACTGGTCCTTGGAAAACTCCCGGAAAGTTTTCTTCCCGATGTATTTCCAGGATGGTTTACTCAGCTCCGTGGGACTGTCTGGTTTGCGAGCATCGTCTGGGTCAGGGGCTGTGTGAGCTTTGGCGGTGCTGCTGTGATCGGTTTCGGCCTCGTGTGCTGCCATGGGTTCATCCTTAGGGGTTAAGTGCAGCGGCCGACCAGTTCCTGACAAGCAGAAAACGGCCGGCCGCTGTACCGTGTTCAGGCTTGCTGGATGTGGTCTTTGGCGTCGGCGGCCCGGTCCTTGACGTCAGCAACAGCGTCTTGTCCTTCGGTCTGAACGTGTTCTGTGGCATCTGCGGCGGCGGCCTTGGCGTTCTCCAAGGCTTCTTGGGCCGGTTCCTTGAGTCCTTCGGCGACTTCTTTGGCCACCTCGCTTAGTTCCGTCGTGAGGGGTTCGGCAGCCGTCTTGAGTGCTTCGGCAGCTTCGCGTTCCTGCTCGCTGGCGGGGATCAGGGAAGCTACCAGCAATCCTGCACCGAAAGCGATCAGTCCGGCAGCGAGTGGGTTTCCTTGCGTCTTGGCCTTTACCTGATCCGGTGCATCCCCGATCGCAGACCCAACCCCGCTCACGCTCTCCCCACCATGATTTGCCGCACCCATGACCTTATCCTTGACCCCGAAAACGGCGTCTTTGACTTTGTCGGTCTGTCTTTGCACAATGTGCGACGGGCTGACTTTATCCGCCACCGCATCAACAGTGGTGCCCAAGCGCGCCCGGGTGGCTTCGATATCTGCTCGGATGGCATCTGGGTTTTCACTCATTGTTTTTCCTCGCTGATCTAAGTGTTGGGCTTGAGGGTTGGTGGGATTTCCTGCAGGGTCTGACTGGTCTGTGGCAGACCTTTGACGGCTTTGAGTTCTTTACGTCCGACCATGGTCAAGGTTGCGGCAATGACAGCCCAAATGACGGCGACCACTACACCGGACCATCCCAGTCCCCACCACGTCCCGAGCGCCCACCAAAGAGCCAAGGACAAAAAGAAGAGGACGAAGTGGCCCGCGATTCCCGCCCCCGCCAGCATTGCCCCGCCCTTCCCCGCACGGGCGGCAGAGTCCTTAAGTTCAACTTTGGCCAGTTCGACTTCCTGACGCATCAAGGTGGACATGTCCCGGGTGGCCTCTCCCAAAAGTTCTCCCAAAGAGGAGGACTCCGCCTTGGCGTGGGCGTCAGGGGCTGGCAGGTCGGCGCTCATCGACGGCCACCATCAAAGGGATCGTCGTGCATCGGGTCAAATTCCGGCAGCGGATCGACCACGACTGGCTCAGCTCGCCACAGCTCCGGCCGGCCTGGGCCTGTCTGCGCGTCCGTTCCGGACTGGTCTGCGGGATAGGTGCCGGTCTCCCCCACCGGCGGCGATGGGTACGTTACGGGGAATTCCTTGGTGGAGGTTTCCGAGACCGGGGGTTCCGTTGGTGCAGGCGGAACCGTCACCGTTGTGGCCGCATCCGGGGTCCGCGGGGACATGGTGCCGTTGGCGTGGGCTGCCGGTCCCGTAGGTTTGGGGGCACCGGCACTAAGGCTCCGGGTGAGTCTTCCCGCCACAATTCCTGCCCCGGCCGCGAGAAGCAGAAACGTACCAGGTTTGTGACGAGCGTAAGTCTTTACTTCAGCCAGTAGGGAGCCTGGATCGCGGTCATTCAACCAGGATGCCACGGCTGCGGAGCGTTCAGCGGCCTGTCGCACGAGGTCCGTGGCCAGACCGGACTGATCAGAAGCGAAAACCATTGAGTGCAGTTCCTCCGAAATCGAACGCAACCCCTCCGCGACTCGTTTCTGCTGGGTTGCGGCTTGTTCAGTGAGATCTGAGACCGCCTGTGCCATCAGCTCGCGTGCGTTGGCCTTGACCTCTGCCACAACGTTGGCTGCCTCGTCTTTGGCCGTGTCAGTCACAGTCTGCACAGCATCTGCGGCATGGCGGGCGACCTCCCCTGCCTCATCCTTGGCCGCAACTAATTTTGAATCCGCTCCCTGCGATGAATCCGCCACAGACTCCCCGCCCGGCGGGAGCACCGCTGCCTGTCGCGCAGGGACTCGCGGGAACGTTTCGGGGGTATCGAGGCTCTCATTAACGGGCCATGGGTTCTCTGTCATCGTCGCTCTCTTTCAGGAAAGATCCGCAGGAAAACAAGAACCAGCGAACCAAATGAAATTTCAAAGCACGGTTACGATCTAGATCATAGGCACCCTCCCAGCCCCCCACAAGTCATACGGAAAAAAGAATCTAATTAACGACTAAGGGGTCGAGTAGGAACTGAACCGTGGTTGGCGCTAAGCTCCCGGTCTATCGCAAATGCTCGTTAGCGATAGACCAGCGTCGAAGCTCTCAGCACACGGAAAATCAGCCACTTCAGCACATCGTAAGCCACAACAAAATCAAACTAACGTTTCATCGGGACTCAGACGAGTTGCGAGAGGCCAGAGATGGGCAACATCGGAGCAAAACCCCCGGAACATAAGGAAAATCGGTCCTTAGCGCCAACCGCTGCACGGCTACTACTCAACCCCGGATCGGTGAGGTCAGGGAGGGAGCCACCGATGCTGAGTTTGACCTCACGGCGGGTGAGTTCATCGACGATGTCTTTTGCGTCGCGAAGTGACCTGGCCAGGCGGTCGAGCTTGGTTACGACCAACGCATCTCCGGCCCGGCAGGCTGCCAGGGCTTGTCCAAGTCCGGGGCGTGCCCTGTTTGTGCCTGTGAGGCCTTCCCCATACCGATACGGGACTAGTTCCATTCCCATCAGGGTGGGTGCGGTCGCAGTGGAACTACTTAGCGTGAATTTCCGTACCGCTCTTCCTCAGACCACTAGGCTCGCCGGCGGGGAGAAGGTCTGGCGGGTGAACAGCGGCCAGGCACTGTTGTACAGGTTAAACACCGGAACGGGGGAAATCAGATCCATGTGCGCCTCATAATAGGAGTCAATGGTCCCCACATCCCGCCAATAGTTCCGGTCCCTGTCGGTGCCGCCGGGGATGTCGTTGGTGCTGAAGTCATACACATACGCCTCACCCCGATTGACGAAGAAGGGGATGATGTCCCGGCCCATGTCGGAGCTGGAGCCCTCGTTCAGGGCATCGGCCTCCAGCGCCTCCACGAGTGCGTCAGTTTCAAAGACGTAGTTGCCCATGGACGCCAGAAACTCCCCGGGAGAGTCCGGCAGGCCCGGGGTGAAGGCCGGCTTTTCCACGAACGCAGAAATCTTGTGGGCGCCGAGAACACCAGTGTCCAGCGCGTCATCAACCTCGATGACCCCGAACTGCTCGGCCATGGCCAGGGGCTGGCGCACTGCGGCCACGGTGGCCCGGGCGCCGGAGGAAATGTGGCTTTGAACCATCTGTTCAAAGTCCATGCGGTAGACATGGTCGGCCCCGACCACCACCACCAGGTCCGGTTCGGCGTCGCCAATTAGGTTCATCGACTGGTAGATCGCGTTGGCGCTGCCCAGGAACCAGCTCTTGCCGCGGCGCTGCTGGGCCGGGACGCTGGCCACGTAGCTGCCCAGCTGCTTGGACATCCGCCACGTCTCTGAAATGTGGCGGTCCAGGCTGTGCGACTTGTACTGGGTCAGGACCACCATCTTCAGGAACCCCGAATTGGCCAGGTTCGACAGGGCGAAATCCACCAAACGGTAACCGGCAAACGGTGCGGCAGGCTTGGCACGGTCGCCCGTCAGGGGCATCAACCGTTTCCCTTCACCACCGGCCAATACAATCGCCAGCACATTCTTGACACCCATGTCACGTCCCCCGACTATTTTTGTTGCTGCAATTATTCCCACCAAACAAGATTGTTGAACGTCACACTAGAGCACAATACCCGGTCAGACCACTTCCGGCGGGCACGTATCAATATGCGGCAAAATATTTCCTCCCACCCTTTATGGCGGCACCGGTGACCCTGCTGTCGGGCATTGGCCGCGTGCCAGCCGACGAGTCATGAAAAGTGAGCGGCGTCATGAGGCCAAATCTTGGGTGGTACCCCGGCCACAGCCAAACAACCCAATACTTAGGGTTACCAGGGCGCAGGGTAGCACCAAGCCCCCCGGCCCGGCACCTGCCGGCGAGAGAATTGGACGAATTCGGTCCAAAGGGGCAGTCTTAGGACATGAACGATATTGGGGTAAACAAAGAGTCAGATAGTGGCTCCATCATGGCCGAAACAAGGAGGGTCCACCCATTCCAAAGGAACCCGGAGCCGGTAATCACTGGGCCTGCCCAGCAACCCCCGTCCGTCGCGGAGGCTCCCCTTCGACGTTTTGTGGGGGCCTCACCGGATGCGCTTAGCATCATCAAGCACAGGTTCATGGATAAGAGATTTTGGCCGCAACCTTAGAGAACCCTTGACACGAACTACTCTCCTCCCGGCTTAAAGGCAGCTCAATGGTGGACTCCGAATAGGAACAAGGTGTCGTTCTTCCGACCACGGCAACAGCAGTTGCCCCAAGCGCCCATGCCAAGTCACATTTACATGCATTGCTTGCCCGCCCGATCTCCCGGCCCGTACATTGGGGATCACGGACGACGACGTCCGCAGCAGCCTTACAAAGGAACACAATCATGGCCACAGGCACAGTTAAATGGTTCAACGCAGAAAAGGGCTTTGGCTTCATCGCCCCCGATGACGGCTCCGCGGACGTCTTCGCCCACTACAGCGCGATCACCAGCTCCGGGTACCGGTCTCTGGAGGAGAACCAGAAGGTCCAGTTTGATATTGTCCAGGGCCCCAAGGGTCCCCAGGCGGAGAACATCAGCCCGCAGTGATAGCTCCGGCCCACGGCCCCCACTCGAGGTAATGCATTCCTTGCACACCGCAGTGGCCAAGAACCAGACTCAACCTGCATCAGGGCCTTTCCCGGAATCCGGGAAAGGCCCTGACACATGCCAGCCTTAGTCCGAGGCTGTCTCGGTTTGGAAGATACGCTCACTCAGGTCGCTGCGGAGAATATGGTGCTGTCCCCCGTTGCCGTTGACCGTGCCATCCAGTACGTACAAGCCCCGCCCGGCACCCGGGCCGCCGGCGGCCCGGTCAAGAGCATCGATCAATGCCCGATCCAGGTGCCCCTTCGGCCCAAGCGCCTTGATCTCCGCCAGTTCTTCTGCCGCCAGCCCTGCCAGCACCGTATTGATTTCAACCATGAAACACTCCCCCCCAACATGTCCAGGCTCAAGTCGTCCTGAATCCACACGCTAAAGCACAACGACCACCGCTGCAAGCGTCCCGCCGTCATTTCCCTCAACTGATTCATGACATGGCCGTGTGGGTCGTTCCAGCGCCGCAGCAGCGATTCCCCCGGATCCAGCCCCCATGGCATGAGCGCATCCCATCAACGGTTGAGTGTGTGGCGGGCTCAGCCTGGGCCAGTGTCCAACTTTGATGCGCGACCCGGACACCATCAGGGTGCGGACCATCTCCTTGCCGAAACCTGGACCTCACCCGCCGCCACCTGGTGCGCATAAATCCGCTCAGGGACGTCGTCGTCGTGGTCGACACAACCCAAGGAGCACCAAACGTGGAACACTACCGGCAGTGAGGCCAGCCACACAGTTGCCCACAATCACCCACTCCAAAAAATCAGGATTCAGCCGCTCCACCCAACCGGCACGGTGGATTGAGGCTAAGTCACCGCCGAGTCACGCAGATGGCGGCGGATGCCCGCCACCGCCCTCGTCGTCAGGTTCTTCCGCGTCGTCGACTTCCACATCCCGTAGCAGCTGCAAAGCGACCAGCCATTGAGCCCGATCTGATAACCTCCCCAGTAGGAGCGCCCCGTGGACGGAGGGAAACACATGACTGTGATCACGACCTGGAACCTGGAAAACCTGTATCGACCCGGCGGTGAGTTCGGTCCCGGCTCGGCGGAGGTCTACGAGAAGAAGCTCGACTACCTGGCGGCCCGCATCGACGACATCAGCCCGGATCTGCTCGCAGTCCAGGAAATCGGCGACCCGCAGGCCCTGGCAGATCTGCTCGAACGACTGCCCGGGACCTGGCACACCGCCCTGTCCGCGCATCCGGACGCCCGCGGCATCCGCGTCGGGATCCTCAGCCGAACCGAAATCAGCGAGACCGTCCACGTCACAGCTTTCCCCAAGAAACTGCTACCCGTCCAGAGCGGTGACGCGCCCGGAACGACCACCGACACGATGGGCCGCGGCGCCCTGCACATTGCCACCACCACAGGCGGGCAGCGAATCGAGGTTCTCACCGCACATCTGAAGTCCAAACTACTCACCTACCCCAGCGGACGATTCTCCCCTCGGAACGAGGATGAGCGGGCCCGGTACGGCGCCTACGCCCTGTACCGTCGGACCGCCGAGGCCGCCGCACTGCGGGCCTACACCAACACCCTGCTTGAAGACGGCACCGCCTCAGTGGTGGTTTTGGGGGACATGAACGACACCGAACCAGCCGCCACCACGGGGATGCTGTACGGGCCACCCGGATCCCAGCTGGGAACCGGAGGATTCGACCGGCCCGATAAGGGCGACCGGCACCGGCTGTGGAACATCGCCTCAGCGATCCCGGAAGAAGACAGGTTTTCCCGGATCCACGAGGGAAGCAGGGAGCTGATCGACCACATCCTGCTCAGCCACTCCCTCGTGAAGAAACTTGATAGTGCCGAGTCCTTCACCCAGGACCTGACCAGCATCGGCAACAACCCGCCCAGCCGCCGACAGGCCACCAGACCAGACCATGCGCCGGTAACCGCCCGGATCGGATAGCCACCGTTGCGCCATGAGGCGGCCCGCCCTGCCCATACCGTCCTTTACGGGCAGAAATGAGTTGCGGCCACTCCTTGAAGTCTCCCATCCCACCGCTATGTGCTCACGATAACGTCGGATATTTCACTTTTTCACATCAACCCCCTGGACCATCTCGTCGCCACGCAAGAGCAAAGGAATTCAGTAAAACGTTGCAGTAACGCCGCAGTAACGGAGTAAGACGTGAACTAGGGGCATCGCTGTGAAGCCCAACGAAAGGACCGAGGTGCCGGCGTGTATGACGTGATAGTCCACCGGTACGCCGAGTGGGATGAATTGGTTCGAGCGGATCTCGGGCTGGTCGTGGATCCGCTGATATACCGGATGGGGCAGTTCTTCCTTGAGGGCGAACATGCTGCCGGCGCCGAGAGCGAGGGTCACTGGAACGCGATCAGTCAGGATCTTACGTCGCTTGTAACTTTTCTGGACATGATCGTTCTATATGATCGACTCCCGGCGTTCAATTACTCGGATACTTTCCCGGATCCCGGCCCGCTCGAGAGCCTGCAGACCGCCCTGAACCGATACGGCGAGAAGGTTCTATATCACGTCGATGTCGAACATGATGTGTACCGCGAAGTCAAAGCTTCCGCGCTTGTGCAGCTTGAACAGCTCTTGGCGAACGGCCCGTTCATTTCGTCCGCTGCGGCCCAATCCACCCTCGCTACTTTGACCACAATCCAATACGCATGGGAGCCCAACCTGGAACAGGTGGGAACCAAGATTACAGTCCCCGACGAGCGCCGCTTGGCACAGTTCCTGCTCGGACAGCTCGTGTTCTCTGGATACTCCCAACTGACGGGGTCCCCGCAAATCGTGGCTCCGCGGCAAAGCGCCTTCCTCGTGGCGGCCGGTCTGCAGGAGACCGATGCAGGTACTCTTTCTGAGTCCGCGCTCTACGACGAACTTCGCCGTCGTATCCGCGATGCGGGCGACAGCTGGAGGGATGTTGAGGCCCCTTGGACGCCGTCGTTTGTACCGTATCTGCTCAGCAAGATGAACGTCTACCGGCAGGGTCCGGACGAGCTAGTGCAAATGGCCCTCGACCTCCGTGAGAACAAAGATGTGCAGCGGTACCGTACCCTTCGGCGTGATTTCCTGTCCACGGACCCGTTGCAGTCAGCCGAAGCTCAAAAGCTGCTCACTCGCGCAGCCGAGAAAGTTGCCCGCAATCTCGCGACCGGCCGGGCCGACCTGGAGGTGACCAAGAGCATATTCGTCGAGCGACTTCCAAAAGCGGCTGGTATCGTCGCCGGTGCCGGTGCGCTGGCAGGCGGCACATCAGGTGCCATTCTCGGAGGTCTCGCCGGCCTAGCTGCTGAATCTGCGCTTAAGCCGCTGCAGAACCCACTGTGGGGGTGGCTAGTTGACGGACTCCCCTGCCGCAGAGCAGCCAAACTGCTCACCCGCACCGTCATGGCCGAACACAAGATGCGCAACGACCTTGGAAAGCAGCTTCATGCCGTCTGGGAAACGGGCCCCCGCAAATCGTGAAGGTCCGTGGCTTGTCTGCGAGGCCATTTGCACTAGCTCGTCCGGCCCCTACCGGTAGACGACCTCCGTACTCACTGGTTCGAAACCGAATCTTGAAGAGTAATGGGCAGCAGCAGATCCTTGTGGGCCTGTCGTAGCGTCATCTCTTTCGCTTCGGATGAGGCCAGCCTGATCTTCAGAGGAACCGTTTCCTCCTACGCTAGGGTCTCGGCCGCGACGGTGACGGGGCGGTGACCGCAGGCGTGCTAACCTGCGGGTCAGCCCGTGAGTAGCGCCCAGTCGTGCCCGGGCTCGGAACGGAGGGCCATGGCGTCATTCGACTTAGAGCGGAGACCCTCGGGGCCGCGGATTGCGCCGGCCAACGATCCCCGCGAGGCCGAGGCTACCCGGCGCGCGAACGAAGCGTTGCGCCCGGGCAGACCGCTCACGCCTCGGGAAGCCGATGCGGGGCAGGCCGACGCCGCGCAGCCGCTCGTCGGCATACCGTCGACGAAGACACACCTCGACGGCGGGGCCGAAGCCGTGCTGTCCCAAGGGTTCGGACACGACTTCTCGCACGTCCGCATCCACACCGACGACGCGGCCGCGCGCGCCGTCTCGAATATCGGTGCCCGCGCGTTCACGATCGGTTCGGACATCTACTTCGGTCCCGGGCAGCACCACCCGGGCTCCGCGTCGGGGATGAGCCTGCTCGCGCATGAGGTCGCGCACACCCTCCAGCCCCGCTTCGATACGGCACCCGTCGTACAGCGCCAGCCGCGCGATCCTGCGGAAACGCCGCGGCGGGACCCGGACTTGCCGTACGCCGAGGAGCAGGCGCTGCTGAAAGCGTCAGTTGACACGGCGAAGGTCGGCGGCCTGAAAGAGGGGTCCACGCTGGGCAGCGGGCACCCGAAGGCGAAGGTGCTGCTTGGTGGCTCCCTGCTCGTCGGGCCGCTGACCTCGGACATGGGACCCATCTATTATGTTTACCGCTTCAGGGGCCGCGACGCGCAAAACCTCTTCTTGGTCACGCGTGCCAGCCTGGTCCCAAAGAACTGGTCCGCCGAACCCACCGCCGAAGAAGTCGACCAGGCAGGGGGCGGCCAAGTGCTGCACGTCTTGGGGTCAGGCTCACGCACGCCGGTCCGCCCAACCAGCAAGCAGCAGGTCTGGGATGACGAGTTCCAGCGAGAGCACCCCACCCTCCGTGACGTTGGCCGAGGTGGGGACCCCTGGGGCGGAACCGACGAGGGCGAGATGACCGAGACCGGTATCAGGGTGCCTCGGGTGGCCGGCCACACGTTGCTCCGCCGGCCGTTCTACGAAAGAAGGATGGCGGCGTTTTTCGCCTACCAAGGCTTCATTCACTACGCCGAGCTCATCGAGGCTGGCCATGACGCGGCCGCGCAGAATATCGCCGCCTCCCTGTACGCTAAGACCGGTCGGCAGGTGCCGACGGACTCCGAATTTGACCTCTGGCAGTACACCGGCTGGTCGCGGCGCGCGGTCGCCTCCCGTCAGGGCCTTGAGCTGGGCCTGATGGTCACCGAGATTGTGTTCGCGGCCGGTCGCATCCTGACCATCGTGCGCAGCCCGCGAACCCCTGTGTCCACCGCCACCCCGGAACCATTGCCAGCCGGTGCGCCACGATCGGGCCCACCATCGCCCGCCGCCGTCCGGGTGCAGATCACCCAGCGTGCCCAACAGATCGTTACCGAGGCCAACGCGGCCGTCGACCAGGCGGTGCGCAGCGGCAACCGGGCCTTCTTCGAGGACCTGGGAATGTCGGAGAGTCAGATCCGCAAGGTGCTCGACCCGACGAACCGACTCTTCAAGGCAGAATACGGGAACGCCATGGAACGCACGACCGCACGTGCTTTCGCCCGCGACCCGCTGCTGTCGGGTCCGGTCCGGCACATCGGCAGTCAGCGGGGACACGTCGCAGGCACCGGGAAGCCGGACTTCGTCATCGACGCCGGTGTCTGGGGCCACTCGCAATTCATGGACGTGACCACCCGGAGCGCCCGTGCCGCCCACATCCTGCGCGACTACGGCAAGCGGGTCCTCCAGCTCGTCTACGACATCGGCACCTTTCCCTGATCCCCCGAAGGAATCCGGTCTTGGGGACCAGCGGTACAACGGTTGGCACTAACTGCTGCACATCCTACTCAACCCACTTTCTCGAGTTGGCACACGCGCTGAAAGTTATAATATATCCATTGGATAGGTTGGATATAGATGGGGTCCGGGGTAGATCCACAGAACTTTGCCGCCCGCGCCGGAACTGGCTCCACCTCGGTACGGCGTTAGCGCGAATTTCCGTACCGCTCTTCCTCAGACCCCGAGTCTTTGAGGATGAGAAAGTCAGCGGCAAGCTTGCTATCGACGCGCGCCCGGCGCTTGCGGCAGCTGGGGTTCCCCGCAAGTTGTGGACACGTGTTCTACATACATCACGCGGCTTGCGTGTCAAATCTTCTCACCATACGACAACAGTAATTTAAGATCCTTCGAGGCAGTAACGTGACCTCTTTGGACTGACGCATGGGGGTGCTTCGTCAGCGCAGGCGGTCATTTATATTTTATTATTTCTGTCCAGACATAATTATTGTCTCTTTAGTCGGTCCCGTATTGCTTGGTCCAAGAAGTCGACGACTGTCATGCCGTGTTCTGCCAGATATTCATCCAAGTTGTCCCGGAGGTTGATTTCTATCTTCGAGGAAAACGGCTCCATGCGTCGTTTGGAACGTGGCCTCCCAGGTCCGGGGCGGACTATCTCTTGTCGTTCGGCTGATACTGCCTCTTGGCTCAAGTGTTGGCCCGTAGGTTCGTTGATCGTTTCTGCTGCTGGCGGGTTGGTAGATGGTTGCGTCAGGGACTCCACCACATCTGCTGCTGGTGCTTTGCGAATCGATGATTTGCGTGTAACCGTTGCCATCATTTTCCTTCATCCAATCGGCGTGCGTGTTCAACAAAGATCTCTGTCAATGCCGCTGCCCCAGGGCCTGACAATTTGGTAAGTGGGGTTCTTGAGCTGACAGAGTCTTGCAAAGCGGTTCGTTGAGGTATGACTGGCATGATCACGTTCTCTCCGTACTCTGTTTGGAGTTCGTTGATTTGGTAGGAGTGCTCGCCGGTCAACGGTGCGCTGGTTTTGTTGATGATGATGCCCGCAAATTCGAGTTCCGGGTTTAGATGTGGCAGGGACTTCACCTTGGCCACGGTCTCCAGGAACTCGGTTACGCCTCTCACTGAGAATGCGGCAGCTTCAGTTACTGCCATGACGCGATCGGCCCAGATCAGGCCGTTGAGTGTGAGTCGTCCCAAAGCAGGTGGCAGGTCAATGAGAATGTGGTCGTAGGCTTCGAGTTCTTGTGAGTTCCAGGCCGCTGTTTTGAGGCGCATTTCTGGAGTCATAAGGACTTCTGACTCTATGCGTGACATTGACTCTGAGCCAGGAACTGCGTCGATGCCTTTCCATGAGGTTTGCACGATTGCTTGGCCGAGCGTTCCCGCTTCTCCCCCGTAGAGGACATCAAAGATGTCAAATTCGCCTTCTGCTTCCAGTGCCGTTGTTGCGTTGGCTTGGGGGTCCAAATCCACTACGAGGACGCGTCGGCCCAGGAGGCTCAGTCCCATGGCTAGGCCAAGAGTTACTGAAGTCTTCCCTACCCCACCTTTGCGGTTTCCTATGGCTGTGACAATTGCTGTCATGAGCTGCTCCTCAAATATTTATGGACTGTTTGACGATCATACATCAATCAATCTAACAATATATCTATCTTTCATTATGTCATGACGTAATTATTTCTATCTTAGCATTCTGCAATCATCATGGTAAGAACTCGCACAAACCACCCCCGGCTACCTCTGGGGAACCCCGTGTTGGAGTGTCAGTGCCCGCCGATACACTGGCCCGGTGAATGTGAATGAACTTAGAGAACAGATCCGCGTCAAGCACCGTAGGGCCCTGACGGCTTTCCTAGAGGAGATCTACGGCCCCGATGGTCCTACGGGCTCACATAACGTCGATGATCCTTCCAAGCGTAATATGCCGCGCATTAGTCATGTCCGGTCCATGGACGATCACCGCATCGATATTTCGCTCGTGGGTGACATTGCGGCGTTGGACTGGTTCACGTCAACCCCAGGGCTCAAGGGAACTGTCTTGACCGTCTCCATTGCCGGCCATCACCGCCTCATGAAAACTCGCACGTCGCTCGCATCGGGGGAGTGTGACGCCTGGGCTGGCGCAGTGCTTGGCAAAGACCTTATTCAGCACGCCTACCGTGCCGGCACCCTCAGTGGCCACACACCGGCTGGAAGTAGAACACCGGCCGGCGGCCGACTCACCACCGTTTACTACCGGCTCTTTCTCGATGAAAATGGCCAGCCCATGGAACGGCCGGAAGCAATGAATGATAGTGAGCTGCGTCGGATGGACGAGCTATAACCTGCCATGGCAGACGTAGAAGTGAATGCCGACCCGGCAGGGGTGCCCGTGTCGTTCGTCCGTGACGGCCGGACCTGGCATGTCGGCGCCGAACCTGTCAGATGGTACGAGCGGGTGGACTGGTGGAAAACATCGCAACGGATGCCACGCGGGCAAATGACCCGCTTGGACATTGAAGTGTGGCAACTACAGGCCAGAATTGGTCACAACCTTAGAAACGCCTTGGTGACGTTTGAGCTGGTTCGTGGCCAGGACCGGCAAACCTGGTCCATCCGGTCCATGGAGACCCTAGCCGCCTGATCGTTTGAGGGCCCTGGAAGCTGCGCACGACTGCCGGGCACTGTGGTGAGCCTTCCCGTTTGGTGCCCTGGCGGTTGCGTGCAGGAAAAGATCGAAGGAGAAAATCTTTTGCTGTGCTCATGTGGGCGAGGGGCCGCCAAAACTCAGCCCCGTTTAGGGCGCGGTCATGTTCGTAGGTCACAACGAGTTATGCGGCCTGTAGGAAGCGTTGCAAGGCTGATTGGTCGTTGTCGTAGGGTATCCACGGGTCCCATTCACTTTGTTCCTGGGGTAGCTGCAGAAAACGGATCAAATCGTACGCTGGGACCTTCTCGGAACCCGTTCATGGGGGTTGAGCCAAGAAACTGTATCGAGAACCTATTTTTGAGAGTCGGAAATCCGCGTGATTTCAGGGTGTATCGCCAGCCCGCTAGCGTTCTCACAACCGAGGGTTTCCGAGGGACCCAATGCCTTCTGACGAGGATCGGGGCGAAAAATAAGCTAGAAATCAACCTTCCTTCATCACTAACGTACGATTTGATCCGTTTTCTGCAGTGACCCCAACTTGATCCAATTCCTGCCGGATCGACCGTCCAGCTGCAGATGCTCGCTCTTACCGTGGGCAATCGCGTGAGCAACGTACCAGAGGCGGCCAATCTGGGGCCCGTTCTCAACGCCCCGCTCGGCGTAGCATTCATGATCGCTGACCAAAATGGCTGGGTACCGACAGCGCCCCACTGCGCAATTCAGGTCGGGAATGTGTACGACGAGAACAACGTGGGTTACTCAGCTCTCACTGCGGAGGCAGGCCCCCTGTGCTCATGAACGTAAATCTAAAAAGCCAAGTCGGGACAACTTGACCCAAAAGACGATCAATTCCTTGCTTTTGATCAACTGAGATTAGAGGCCTATTCAGGTGAGACTGTACGGTCTGGTTCATCTGTTCCAGGAAGTGTTTCTGTAGGCTGGTCACCGGCAGTTTCCTCGGTGTCAGCGGCCCGGGCAGCCTCCTGCTCATCCAGCTTTTTCAGGCGCTTGGCTGAGGCTCGCACCTTGAGCGCAGAGACTCCCTTCTTGGCTGCATAGCCCAGTCCAAGGAGAGCCAGGACTCCAACCGCTCCAGCACCAGCACCAACGCCGGCACCCTTGTCGAATCCTTCGCCGTAACCATCGTCCACCCCGTTGCGGTATCCGATCCCATACACAGGGCTTCCTGCTGGCATTATTTCCCCCAAAGTTGCTGACGATTGAATCTGAGCTTAGCGCCTGGGGACAGACTACCAAGACCCCCAAACGACCATTTGCGATAGACCAGGATCTTAGCGCCACTGACGACACGGATACCACTCAACCCCCAGGCTCATGACCTGGCGCAGGTCTGTCCGGGTGGTGATCGGGGTGGAGAATGAGCGGCTGAAAATCAGTTAGTCACGCCCAATGCGTTCTTCCTCTCTGGGGATGCAGGGGCATAGGTCCAGCCCTTGGCAATGACCTGGTCTTGGGGATCTAGAACGGGCAATGACAGATCAATCATGGCCTGCTGTCGAAGTTCCAACGCAAGCCGTTGACGGCTCTCGTGGATTCGACCCACTGCGTCGGTGAGAACAACAAAGTCGGCCTCCACCGTCACTCAAAATCGTCTTCATCGGCCGAAATGTTGCCCTCCCCGTCGCAGTCGGGGCATTCGCCCCGCTCTTGGCTGCGTCTGCCGCCGCGCTGGCAACTGCTGATGCCGATGCCTGAGATGCCTCCTGCGCGGACAGGTTTGCATCGCACTGCTGGATTTTCTGATCCGCAAGAGACCTGGCCTGCGGAAGTGGAACACCGACATACTTGGAGAGCTGGACGTCGAGCTGGGGGTCACCGCCGTTGTCCCCCGTAGCCAGATAGGGGTCGCTTGTGAAAAAGTGAAAAATCGTGGGTTAGCGTTTGATTGAACACCGGGGTGGCCTGAATTTACGGGGTTCAATGTGTTTGGTGCGGGGCCAGGTGTAGCCACCAATGAAGGGGTTGAGTAGGATTCACGCAGCCGTTGGCGCTTAGGACCGAGTTTCCTTATGTTCCGGGAGTTTTTGCCCCAAGGCGGGGGTCTGAGTAGCAACGGAACAGGATTGCGCGTTCAGCCTCTTGCTGGCGATAGTCGCTACTCTGTCAATTGTGCCAGTTGATTTTCTATGTAATGAGCAGGCCGCCGGGTTCGGCGGGCGCTTGACTCCTTAGCGTGAATTTTCGTATCGATCTTCCCCAGGCCCGGGACGGCCCCGCTTGGCTTTGGGATTGGGTTTGTTCTGCAGAAGGTGCGGTGATGCGGACTGATAATCGCAGGTCAGCAGACTTCTGAACCGGTCATTCTTGAATTGACGATCGCGTCCGCTGACCGCTCCGTGCTACGGGTTGTGATTCGGTTTGGGACCCCAGGAGGGGAAATTGACGGGTGTCTCGCCGTTCACCACCACATGAGCTTTCCCGCTAGTGGAGATCATGCAGAGCCTATCCAAGCGTGCCTTGGTGTCGTAGCATCCTGCAAGTAGCCGGTGCCCGTCTGGTGACCAGGCGGGCTTGAAGAATCGCAGTGTCTTAGTGGCTGGCGCAAGGGTGCGAAGTTGCTGTCCGTCCGGTTGGATGGACAAGATGGATCCCGCGTCGGTGGCGGCTGGATCTTCCGGTGCAATGTTAAAGACAATCGAGCGTCCGTCGGGCGACCAGTCAGGGTGTTCGAGCCCCGATCGGGCGGGCACTACCTCCCGCAATCCGGTGCCATCGGAGTTAACCACGTAAATGGCTTCGAGCTGACCCTGGGGGGACTCGCCGACGATGCGCCCGAACGCCACTTTCGATCCGTCGGGGGAGAATACCGGCTCAACATCGATGGCCCCCTCAGTGATCATGCGCGCGTCCGACCCATCAGAGCGCATGATCCAGATCGAAATGGCGAACGGGCTCGTGTCAAAGGTAAAAGCGTTATAGGTGATCCACTTTCCATCAGCTGACCAGTCTGGTGCTTCCTGTACACCTACGTCCTTAGTCAAGGTGCGCTGGTTCGTGCCGTCCGGGGCGATCGTGGCGACGTGGACGCCCGTCTCGTCAGGAAAGTCGAATGCGATCCGTCTCCCGTCGGGGGACCAGTCTGAGAAATTGGCGGGTCCTTTGGTGATGCGTTTCTGATCTGTCCCGTTCGATTTCGCGACCCACAGACTGAAATCATCGATTGCGGGGTCCAGTCGCCCGAAGGCGATGTATCCGTTTTGAGTTCGGTGGGCGTAGGAGTCATCAGTCGCAGCGGCGGGCGCCAGCCCACCTAAGCAAAGAACGGCGCAGACGAGCGCAACAGGTGCAGTTTTCCAAGTCATGGTGACTCCTTCAAAAGAGATGCCTTAGCCCGACCGACAACGGGGGGTGGCCTGACGAAGGACGTCTTCTGGAGCCCGTTATCGTAGCCCTGTGTGACACATAATCCTCCAACGGCCGCCACAGTTCAACCACTCGCGTTGACTCATAAAAAACCTCCGCGTAGCCCTATGCGGGGTCGGGGGAGTGCATGGGGTGCCGTCAGTGATCCAGGCGCTCAGGCGGGTGTGGAGCCATTTGCGGAGGCTTTGTGTGTTCCTGGTGACGGGTGCGCCGTCGTGGGGCCAGAGGGAGCCGTCAGGGCACGTGCCAATGGCGTTCATGATGCCTGAGAAGGTCCAACCGGCTTTGAAGCAGGGGTCCCTACCAGTAGGCGACCCCAACCAAGCCCTTTGGTCCGGCTGTTGGTGCCGCGCTGGTCTTCGGCTTGGGCTTGGACGTGTTCGTAAGCCACCACGGGTTACGCGGCCTGCAGAAAGCGTTGCAAGGCCGATGGGTCGTTCTCATAGGGGATCCACGGGTCCCATTCACTTTCTTCCTGGTCGTAGAGGTCTTCCTCACGAATCACAGGTTCTGTGAATCGTTCGAGGTGAGCGTGCCACTGCCGGCGTTGTTCCCTGATGAGGGCACTTTGCCGCTCGTAGTCTTCCTGGACACCCAACCATTCGGCGATTTTTCCGAGGTTGGTGGTGTGAATGATCTGCCAGAGGCCATGGCGACGTTCGACCATGGACAGTTCTGCCAAGATGGTGAGCTCTTTAGCGACCGTGGGCCGGCTCAACCCGGTGGCCCGCACGATGTCAGCAGTCGTGGGGGAGTGGCGCCCCCGCTCCACAGCCTCATAGACCAAAGCTGATGGTGCCCCAAGGGCCCTGAATACTGTGCGAATGCCGTGAATCTTCCCTTTTCGCCAGGCTGTGGCTTTTGCAACGTCCCCGAATTGTTCCGGCAGGCCTAGGAGGTAACTGTCGGCTCGTTTCCCACGGGCATCTTCAATCTTGGACAGCAACCCACCAGAATATTTGACCAGCCGGGGGAGCAGGCGAGCAATGGTGCCGTGGTGCGTGCCCATCTCCCTGGCAAAGGACCTGCAACCCACATCAACCAACAAGGTTCCCTTAGCCCGTGCAAAGCCCAGGATCGCGCGGAACAGGAACCGCAGCATGATTCCTTCACGACCAGTCCGGGCTAGCCGTTGGTCAAGGAATGAGTACAGAACGTTTTCTAGATCATTGATCTCAGCTTGAACCGAGCTGCTTGAGCGGGGGAGCCCACCCCCCCCGCTGTGGGTTAAAGATGGCTCTGTGTCGTATTTGTTGCTATTGGCCCCCCCTGCTTTGGGGGCGTCGTTTTTCTGGGCAACCCACGTGGCCGCGTTCTCCCATTCCTTGGCCAGTAGCGCTTCTTGGCGAGCACTACTTCCGTACAGGGCACCGAGCCCGGCGAGGTCGCTACTGATACGTGCCTGAATCTCGGGCAGGCTCACTTGCCAGGCACAGAGGTGATTGAGTACGGCCATGCGGGCCTCGGAGGGGCTCTTGTACTTGGCCGTGTCGTAGATCCCGGTACGGGCGACCTGCCGCAGCACCGAGCCGCGCAGCAAGGCGCTCTCCGTCGAGGACGCGGATTGGGCTGTGGAAACGGTGGCTACGGTCTTGGCAGGTTTCAAACGTGCGGTTTTGCGGGCACGCACTTGGTGGATGGAAGCCGCCAAGGCCTGGCGCAGGGCTGCCACGGCAGGTGCAGGGTTGCGGCGGCGCAGCACGTCGTATGCCTCAGCAAGGGACGTGTCCAAAACCTGGTGGCCGGTCATGGATTTGTGCCACGAACCTGGGGGGCGGATGCAGCCGTCGGTCACGTTTTGGTGGGGTCCTGGGTCGAGACTGGGGAAACGGGTAGCGAGAGCTTCCACAAGCTCACGGGCATCCTCGGCTGCAAGACGCTCTTGCACAGGAACGTAGATGTGCCGGCCGCCGCTGGGGGAGTGGTCGGCAACATAGGCAAGACCACAAGAGTCAAGAAGGGCACCAATGGCTGCCGCGTCAGAATCCACCACGAGCTGCACTGCCTTGGAGGTGTCAAGGTCCAAGCACAAGGTTTGCACGGAGCCATCGGCGCCGTGCACCATGACCGCGGCCGCCCGGGACGGCAATGCCTTCGTGATGCGGGGAGGATTGGAGCGAGGCCGGGGGTACTTTCCCTCCCGCGTGGCGAACCGCATGATGGGTGCGCCAGCTATCAGGGATGCGAGAGCAGCCCAAGCCTGGGCAGGAGTTGACGAGGTGTCCGACACGGCCGCCGTGTCGGACGAGGCACTTTTGTCCAAAAAATTGTGTGCGTGTATGATGGAACCATTCCTTAGCAAGAGCGGGCATGACAAAGCCGCTGTTGTCGAACTAGCTAGAAACCCTTCTACCGCCAAGTTTCGCGGTTTCAAGCTAGAGAGTTGTTTCAGTCAAGGCCCGCCTAGTGCGGGCCTTCTGCTTTAAGAAGCCTTAGCGATAGGCAAAGCCTCCTGATGCATACCGTCAAGTTTGTTGGGAAGCCCGTCCGCGCGATCGATCAATGCCCCGACATACTCACCGAAAGACATGTTGTACTGCTGCATGGCTACCCAGGCACGGTAATGCTGTTCCGGGAGCACAAGACAGTTCAGTGGTGACCTCTTACCAATCAGCTTGGGTGCGCGGTATTCATCCATGTAGTCCACCCTAACCCCGGTTTAAGAGAACCTGTAGATATACAGAACGTGTCGCGAGATCAGCGACCGCTCCATCAGGGTCCCGGTAAGCGATAGCATACATACATGCTCCACACATGTACAACCCTATGCTTACGCATATCCTGTGCGCGCTGTACGGCATCGGGTAACATTTAGTGTCAGCTGTCCGTCTACGTTGTGTGGCGGCCTACACCACAAGCCACTGACCTGGGCGAGGAGCTATAAAATTGGCAAACGCAGGCCGCAGCGTGTTTCTTACGCAACAACAGAAGAAAGAACGGCTAGCGGATCGCATGGGTATCCTGGTGGATATTTGGGAATCCGACAACAATACAACGCTCACTTACCCTCATGTTGAGGAAGCACTTTCCGCCAACGGGATCCAACTGTCTCGAACACGCTGGTCCTACTTGATCAACGGCACCGGCAGCCTGGTGACAGATCACGAACTCCTAGAAGGCATCGCAGAGCATGTTTTTAAAGTACCTGCTACCTATCTGACTGATCTCTACAGTGAGACTCCTCCCGATGTGGAAGCACGGATGGAGTTTCTTGACCAGATGCGAAAGCTCAAAGTAAAGAACTTCGCCGCGAGAAACCTAGGAGAGACTTCCCCGGAAATTCTGAAGACGATCACCAGGATTATCGATGAGTCAATGAATGGCGACAAGTGAATGGCACTCCCTCCGGTTGAGGAAAAGATCCGCGAGCTATGCGGTGCCGGCACTACCTCAATGACGCAAGTTGTCGAACGCCTGGTAGTAATCTGCCAGAAGCCGATCAACTTGCTCGAACATGCCGGGGACTGGGGATCGCTGACCGCTTTAAAGGTCGAATTTGAGGACCGTATCAACGTCCTTTATCCCCCGCAGAAGTCATTGCAGTACAAGCTTCACTGTATATATCACGAGCTTGGGCACATCTACTTGGAAAAGTTAGATCTGGCCTTGCCCGAGATTTCTCAATCGCTCCTGAAAGAAACCACAGACGCTATTAGCGTTAGTTGTCGGCACATTGAGGACGATCCCGTAGAGCGTTGGGTGGAGGATTTCGCTTTCATAATGTCGAAGAAGACCCGCACACGTAGCTCGTCCGCCCATGATCCTTTCCTTTGCTAAACGATGCGACTGATACTTTTCGCTCTGTTGAGCGCCCTATGTCTACTTCGCATCCCCGCCGTGGTGAAAGTGAAAGAGTCGCGGGCGTCATGGTTGGCCTCGGTGTTCGGCCTCATTGCGCTCTACGCGCTGGGAATTTTCACACCGCTGGCGACTATTGACAGCTACCTCGGTGGCGTCAACGTCGCGAATCTGTTGCAAGCCATCTTCGCACTGCTGGCGATCTTCTTCTTCAACGACAGCGTGCGGCAGTTAGCGAACGTACCCATTCTCAGCTGGACCTACTACGCCCCGTTGCTAAGCATTCCCATCATGATCACATGCTTCGCGCTGATTGAAGATAAAGCACCAACTGCCGCGGACTTCATCTTTCCCCGAATGGGGGTCTGAGGAGGATCGGTACGGAAATTCACGTTTAGGGTGTGTCGATGCTGATTCTGGCTTTGAACGGTGGAACTGGCCGTCGGGATCCGTGGGATCTCGGACGGCGCCGCCGATGCTTAGTTTGGCTCCGTGTTGGGTGGGCTCCGTGAGAAGTCGACTGCACAATTCTCAGGAGCGCATTGGTTCGGCTGCCCTGCGTTGTCCGCGTTCAACGGCGCGGTAGATGGTGGATCGGCTGATGGAGAATAGTTCGGCCATCTCGGTCATGGTGTATTCCCCCGCATCGTGCAGTTCCAGGAGGTGGGCTTCTTGTTTCACGGTGAGTTTTGGCTGTTTTCCACGGAGTCTGCCGTTGGCCTTGGCGACCTTCATTCCTTCGCGTGTGCGCATGCTGATGAGGTCGGCTTCGAACTCGGCGATCATCGCCAGGACGTTGAACATCAGTTTGCCCATTGGATCTGTAGGGTCGTGGACAGAGCCGCCGATGCTGAGTTTGATTTCGCGGCTGGCGAGGTCGTCGGCTATTTCGTGGGCGTCCCGGACGGAACGGGCCAGGCGGTCGAGTTTGGTAACGACGAACGTGTCTCCGGCCCGGCACGCGGCGAGGGCTTCGCGAAGTCCGGCGCGATTCTTGTTTCTGCCGGTAAAGCCATGATCAACATAGACGCGTTCCGGCTCAACGCCGAGGGCTGCCAGGGCATCACGCTGGGCGGTGAGGTCTTGCTCTTCCGTGGATACGCGGGCGTAGCCGACCATGATCTTAGACATGTAGATCAGTGTGTCACATAGGGCCCCATCACCGGACAGTTCACCGTACACCCTATACGGACACTTCATGGGCCACCATTTGCAAAGCAGCAGGTCAGCGGCCGGTGTGTCCGGTGGAGGACCGGCTTGCGGGACGATCTGACTCTGACTGTCAGGGGCACCCGTCCGGGATGTAGGTTGGCCATCGATCAAAAGCTGCCTTGATCCCTGCATCCTAGAGGATGCCGAACTGTGGCAGATATAGTTGTGGTGCTATCAAACTAGTCCCCCGTCGAGGGGATATGACCGAAATTTCGGTTTTCCGCATCTCGACAATCCGCCGTGGCCGCCATGAGAAAGTAAAGCTCACAATGCATAGTTTCGGCTGGTTCTCTGAACCGCCCCGTCTCCCCGATTTGCCCGATCTGGAAATCGCACAACACGGGTCACCGTATGAAAAGTCGAGTCTGGCCGAACGAGAAAACCTGTCCCGTGAGGCCTTCGCGATATTGGCGGACACCACCAATATCGACATCATCACATCTCTCGCCATGAACTACACAACCCCGGCGGACATTCTGGACAGGATTGCTAAGAGCCACCCAGAACTTCACGCATTCGCGGCCACCAACCCAAGTGCCTCACCGGAATTGATGAAGACGGCCCCACTATCCGAGCACATCTCAAGCTCGATCGAGGAATTCCTCAACCACATGAATGCCACTGACGACGAAGCCCGGGCATTAGTCAAAAGACTTCACAAACTGCGCCCGCCCGGTGGGCCACTCCTCGGTGAGGTATGGACTCAGATCCGCGGAGAATCGTGAGGGGCGTCTGCCTGTAGCCGTTCCCGTTATGGACTGCCTTTTGTGTCGACACCGAGCAGGGCGTACTGAAATAGAGATTGGTTTGGGAGACCTAACGCCACCGACTCGATTTCTCGACGGCAGCCAGAAGCCATACGGTAAATCCATGGCAGAGCGCATAATGTACGTTCAACTCAAGACCGGCTACGACATCGATCGTGGACCGGCATGGATCACTCGCATCCGATTCTCGAAGTCCTGGAGGACGGCATATTTTCGCGACCAAACTCTTAACCGTGTCACTGGATACGCACACGCGAACCACGACTCAAATTTCTTCGATATCGAGACCGGAGATGAGTACTGGATTTCTGGCCCAAAACGAAACCGCACCGATGGACGGTACAGCAACGAACAGCCTTCAATTGACGCTGACGTGTTGGCCGAATACCAAGCCTTTCTATCTGGGGCGTCGTTGCCCGGCAGAGAAAATGGCTGAGCCGCTGCTCATGTTTCCCACAGAGCGTTCCCCTCTGGAACTGCCATGGAGAGACTTTTCAGCTCCAGCACCCGCATGAATCCACGGGCCGGTGTCCGACCGACTTGCGGTACAGCCCATATAAACGGCACCGCCAGACCTAGAACGACCCCTAGAATCATTTGGGCCTGTCGGGAGTCTGTTGCTCCTTTCGGCCCGCCTGCCACGCAATCAAGGCCCGGTACTCCTAGAGGTGGCCCAAGAGGACATGTAACCGGTCAGCAACTTCTTGTGTTGATCCAGTGCTGGGCTTCGATCGCTGCGATGCGTCGGTAGAGGGTTGCTCGTGACATTCCCAGGTCCCGGGCCACGTGTGCGGCGGGCTCGCCTCCCTCGAGGAGGCGGCGGGCGTTTTCGATTTGGCTGGTGGTGAAGGTGTTTCGTCGGCCGCCGAGGTCTCTGCCGGCTGCACGGCGTTTGCTGACACTGTCGGTGATGCGTTCGCGTTTGATGTCGAGTTCCATCTGAGCCAGGGCGGCCATGACGGTGAAGACCATGGCGCCCATGGGGGAGCCGGTGTCGACGTCTCCGCCGCCAAGGTTCAGGACTCGCAGGTTGATGTGCCGCCGGCGCAGATCGGTGGCGAGGTTGAGCATGTTGGCTGTGGAGCGTCCGAGCCGGTCCAGTGTTGTGACGGCCAGGGTGTCGCCTTCTTGCAGGGCCTGCAATGCCTGGTCGAGTGCGGGGCGTTGGGCCCTGGCTCCACTGACACCGTGATCGGTATAGAGGTCATCTCGGCGGACCCCTGCAGCGATGAGGTCAGTGATTTGCCGGTCTGTGGCTTGCGCCTTGTTGGATACTCTGGCGTAGCCGATCGTTTTGCTCATGCACGGCCCCGTTCGTGTCTTGCAACAGTGGTCGGATACAGATTTTCCGACTTGAAGTTGTGATACACGGTAGCAAGATCTTTCCGGTCAAGTATCTGCCGGGCGACCGGCGCGACCAGGTGTGTCTTGTCGGTGTGTCTTGCATCCGTAGAGATACGAGACGTCTCGCCGACCGAACGGCAGTCACAACGGCGGCAGTGTCACTTTCTGAAGTTGTCTGCATAAATTGCCCCGAAAGTACGGAAGTTGCGCAGTCGGGCATGGACATCTGGGGGCCGAAGTCCCATGTGTGACCTGTGTGAAACGTCAGGGTACCCCGTCCAGTACTTGGTGACATGCCTGCCACCGCCCACGCCGCCGTGGACGACGCTAAAACGTTTGCCGTGACGGGAGTGGATGAGAACCGCCCGGTTGCGCTCATGGTTCTTTTGAGGAGCACGATCAACATAGACGATGTTCTGGGACGGTACCTTGTATTTTGCCTGCACGCGTGCATTCCCGCATGATTCGTCGATATCATTTCGCGAGCATTAATTATGAGTCAACGCGCACACTATCGAATTAGCGCGACGGGTCGTATTATCACCTTAGGAGACCTCACCGAGCGTTTGGTTGACTATTCGCAATTAAATCCCAAGGCTTCGGCGATCCCGGGCCACTCCGTGGAGGTGCGTCATGTACAGGTTAAGATTGCTGACGGCGGCGGCTGCCGCCGTCCTTTTATTACCGATTCTCCCCGCAGCCGCAGCGGTCACGGGCGACCAGCTCGTGAACACCGGCAGCACTTCAGCACCATTCTCCCAAAACAAGCAGAATGAGCCTGGTCTCGCCGTCGACGCCGCGCACCCTACGGTGCTCGCGGCCGGTGCAAACGACGAAATTGACATGGAAGCTTGCGCCGCGGGCGCGCCGAACACCTGCCCGTTCACCCAGGGTGTGGGCGTCTCCGGAATCTATTTCTCCCTGGACTCCGGACACACCTGGACCCAGCCCACGTACAGTGGCTGGACCGCACGAGACTGTGTCGGACCAGCTGTGTGTGCTCCCCACGTCGGTCCGATCGGAACTCTGCCGGGCTACTACGAAAAGGGTCTGGTTTCCAATGGTGATCCAGAATTGGCATTCGGGCCGCGCAAGGGCGCGGACGGAAACTTCTCCTGGGCGGCCGGCTCCCGGCTCTACTACAGCAACATCGCCACCAACTTTGGGACCACTCGCAGCGATCAGGCATTCAAGGGATCCGGGGCGATTGCGGTGTCCCGCACCGACAACGTGGCGGCCGCTGCGAACAACGATGCCAGCGCCTGGATGGCTCCCGTCATTGTGAGCAAGCAGAGCAGTGCCACTTTCAGCGACAAGGAGCAGATCTGGGCTGACAACGCTGCCAGCAGTCCCTACTTTGGAAATGTGTACGTTTGCAACGTCAGCTTCCGCAGCAACGGCCGCGGGGGTGCTCCGGAGCCGGTTATGCTGCACCGCTCCTCAGATGGGGGTGACAGCTGGACTACCCGCCAGATCTCCGCCGCAGTGAATAACGCTCAGATCAACGGCCGCCAGGGTTGTGCCGTACGCACAGACAGTGCCGGCCGGGTATACGTGGTCTGGTCCGGCTTTACGCCAGCAGGCGCAAGCGTCTTCTACCAAGTGACCTCGGACACCGGCGGCGCCAACTTCACACGGCCCAAGGTCGTGACGGCGATCGGTGGTATCGGCCAACTGGATCCCGTCACCGGGCGATCCACCATTGACGGCGTCGCAGGTTCGCGGACCGACGTCTTTCCGAGCATCGATATCGCAAATGGTGCGCCGACCGGCGTAGGGGCCCTGAACACGGTGGTACTGGGCTGGTCCGATGACAGCGCAGGAACCAATATGGAGCGGGCCTATGTCTCCTACTCCAGTGACCGCGGCGCGAGCTATAGCCCAAAGCAGGCGGTATCCACCACCGGCGACCGCGCGAACCAGCCAGCGGTTGCCATTTCGCCCAATGGAGGCACGGTCTACATGACCTACAACGCCTGGCACGCTCCCTGGCAGACGACCACTGCCAACGCGCGCCCGATGGAGGGCGTCGTGCTCAGCGGCCCGACACGGGGCACCCTCGCTGAAGTTCACCGTGGAGTCTCGGGTGACGCCCGCGGCTCGAGCGCCAATTCACTGAGTGCGGAGTTCCTCGGCGATTACAACTACGCGGTGGCGACCGACAGCTACGGTGCGGCCCTCTGGAACGATGTGCGTAACGCGACCGATTGCCCCGCGGTGGATGCGTACCGCGAGGCGCTGGCCAACGGCGGCACGCCGACCGCGCCCGTGCCGTGCCAGTTCCCAATGACCGCCTTCGGCAATACGGACATCTTCGGTTACACCTCGGCACCGTAGGCTGATCCGAGATCGCTCGACCGGGCCGTGGCGCTTCCGCGGCGACCCGGGCGAGCGGCGTGTCCTCACCTCGCTGCTCTCGCTCGGTTGGAAACTACCGGCATACTTTGGCGATGGTGTCGGGCTGCTAAGCCTCGATTCACGGGTCGCCAGACCTAGACATCCAAAACTTACAACGCCCTGACCAGAATCCTGAGCCCCGCCCGAGTCGCTTCCGGCGGCACAATCGTGTCTATCAGGGTGTACCCGAACGAACACTTTGAGATCGCCACAGAGTTGCGTCGATCGGGGTCTGGTTGTGAACGGACCATGGCCGGCCTCGCAGCCGCCCGGGCCCAAGGCCACACCGGCGGGCGCCCAAGCGTCATGGATACCGACACCCTCGCAGCCGCCCGGGCCCGACGCGCCAACGGGGAAAGCCACACCCAGATCGCCAAAGCACTTGGGTCTCCCGAGCATCCGTCTACCGCCACCTGCTCACCAGCAACACTTGAACCATGCCGCAAGAACAAAACCCTTAGCGCCAGCCACTGTTCCCCTGCAGGTCAGACCCCATGTTCCGTCAGCAGTTCCGCCAGCGATTCCAGATTTGCCCGGACGGTCCGTGCCTGGGCCCGCTGAACAAAGGGGTCTGCCAGCCGACCGAAGACGCCACCTAAGCCCGACGCCGCGTCGATGCGGTAGGTGAACCGGGTACCGCCCTCCACCGCCTCAAAGGAGTTGGTGATTGTGAAGGAAAGTTTGCCTTCAACGGACCGGTTGACGACCCGACGGGGCGCTTCAAATTCGGTCACTTCGGTAGTCCAGTCAAAGGAGCGGCCCATGATTTTGCTGGTGCCGCTGGAACGAACCCCCATGCCCATCGGGTCGCTCCCGATCTGGGCCGCTTGAGCGACGGAGGAGTCCCACACGGGGGTGTTTTTGGTGGTGGTAATAAAGTCGAAGACCTCCTGCTGCGGCCGGGCGATGAATACGTTCTCTTCGATCACAGGCATGGGAACTCCTTGGGAACGCCTGCCGCTGGCTCGGGTCGGCCGGTGGCCAGGTATGGCGCCATCATCTTCCCAGGCCGATGGATTGTCAATGCCCCGACGAGACTCTCTCATGGTTATTGGCAGGCCTGGTGCCCGCTGGCAGACTGGACGCTACTTCGACAGGCCGTGACCCCGTCCTGAATTTCGGTGGCCCTGTGTAGCGTTGCAGGCTATGGAACATGTGGGTGTAACCACAACCTCAGCGGGTATCCCGATCTCCTTCATCTGTGACGGGCGGACTGTTCATGGCGCGAAACGAGGAGCCCGCTCAGCTGAAAAGGGGGGAGCTGCATCGCGAGAATAATTTGCTGAATTGGGGGAGTAGAAGAGGAGTTGGCTTCGTTTGGTGCTGACGGGCGGTGCATAACCGCAGGTCAGAGGCTCTTTTGTGCCCCGGGTCGGAATTGAACCAGCGACCAAGAGAATCTCGTTATCGTGGCGTCATGGCGTGTCGATGACTGTCAAAATTCGTGGATTCTCGGGAATTATGGTCCTCTTTGGTACCTACGACATATCAGTATTCGTCGTCGTTTTTGGCTGAATCAGATGAGTAAAAGATGAGTGCTTCTTGGCCGCCTCCGACGTGTTTCGGTATGCGGCTGAATGTATCTTCTAAAGCAGGGCTCATCAGGACTCCGTAACCGGACATGCACGCCGCCGTTCTTGTCTACCATTTTACGCCGGACGCGTGGGCCAGAGTAGGTGCCCGTGCTCCTCGAGATCGAGACGCCGTCAATGGTCGTTGGGGATGCGCGCTCGGCCACTCTGCAGCTGTCCTCGACCTTGGCAGACAGTGCTATTTTGCTGCGAACCGATAATCGGCTAGATCCAGATGGGTACCTTGGGCGCGTTTGTGATGGTGCCACGTCTTGCCACCCAGGCGGCCAGTTCGGTCAGCGGTCCTGAAACGGTAACGGCGTTGGGGTTGGCGGTCACCCCA